>SLDF01000337.1 GCA_007125435.1 Saprospiraceae bacterium | reverse complement strand
CAAAAAACAATTCACAAAATATAGAAATCGACTTAACTTTCAATCGACTTGAACATTCTCTCAGCATAGAATAAGTCTCTCTGAGTGTCTATTTCTGACCACCTGTGTTCTCCAAAATAAGTGGGTCTCATTACAATGTGATTCTTGTGAACAGCCTCAGCAATAGCTGATTCATAATAACTGCTCAGTTTGTTAGAGTTGATACTCATGGTCAGTTTAGGGTAAATTGATGACATGAAATCAGCGTATGTAAAACTGTAAATATTGACCGTTTTATAGTAGCTAGAAGGGTCTTTGGGGTAGTCTTCGTCTCCCTTTAGGTAAAATCTGTCGATAATACCTTTGTTGCTGACGTTGACTATAGTGCCATCCATAAAAGGTCTATATTTATCTATTGCTATCATATTTTGGGAGAGGAGTTTACGCATTGCACTTTCAGACACTATGATGTCACCTTCTGCTAGAATAAAGTCTTGTTCAATATGTGGAATAGCCATATGAAGTGAGATGATATTATTTGTCTTTTCCCATGCTGTATTATTTACATACTTAATTTTTAAGTGTTTAAAGCTATTGCCTATGGTATCTATGATTTTGTTTGACATATAGCCTACGACCAAAATACACTCATTAATTGGCATTTTTGAGAGTTGTTCAAGCATTCGCTCTAATATTGAGATGCCATTTACCTGGATAAGGCACTTTGGTAGCTCATCCGTTAATTTTTCTAATCTAGATCCTCTACCTGCAAGTAGAAGGACTGCTGATTTGACAGGTTGTTTCATTAGTTTTTTAGAGATTGAATAAAGGAAACAGTTTTCTCAACTGCGCCTCCACTGGTGTTATAGAAGCAGTTGGTAAGTAGGGAAGAATATATGCCGTTTGATCGGCCTAGTTCAGCATTGATAAGGTCATTTATAGGTATCTGCCCATCGTATATCTCGACATGAGGCCTCACGCTAAGTGTATCCGGCATTTTATGTTGTGCCTTGAATGCATTACTAGCTAAAATGATAGGCTGCCCTGTAATCAGATATTCATAGATAACCGATGACATATCGCTGATTAAAAGATCAGAAGCAGCGAAAGCAGCATATGTGTCAGCTGATATTAGTTTTTCAGGTGGTGAATAGTATACATGCTTGCGACCAATTAATTTATGCCACAAGTACAACAGCCTTGCATATCTTCTATCATGGTAGTGCGGTCTCAATATAAGGTTGTAGTCTTTAGTAATGGTTTTTATAAAATGATTTGCCAGAGCTTTAAATGTTCCATTTCCAAACTTCCATGTAGGTGCATACAGGATTGTAGGACGGTCCTCATCAATGATCCCAAGAGCATGGATAGAATCCTCTCGATTAATGACATTTGATAAGTAGTCATCAAATCTCAAACAGCCAATCTGGATCATTTTGGATTCAGGAAGATCAAGGCCTATATCGTGAAGACGTGCTTTGTTCTTTGGGCCTGACAATAATATATAGTCATATTTTTCAAGTTTTTTTATTGCTATTGGGCTTCCTCCTTCATATTTTTTATCTGATGTGCCATGCTCATGAAATAGTGTAATGGACTTTTCGTATTGCGCACCCGGATTGATAGTATTTGCTAGAAAGAAGAGTATGCCCTCTAATTGGTTGACGTCTTCGCGCTTTACTATAATTACATCTGGCGTCGACTTGTTGTTGTTTTCTCCATGAGCAGCTACACCTGCCATTTCGCGCATGAAATGTTTGTATTTTTTCTTATTGTGCACTACGAAGGTGCCACCGATACGTTTATATACTGGCAGTGCATAAGCGAATTGATAGATACTATTGGCTATGTAATACAGATTCATAAGTTATTAGTAGCGGTCTTTTGTGGGTTTATGATAATTCTTCTTTTTCACAAGCATCATCAAGCCTGTAGTCCCATTCTTTTACAGGGATACGCCAATCTTCTCCATAATGGTAGTCGAGATAGTCGTTATAGTCTTTCGGTACACGAAAAATGCTCCCATTAAATTCAATATAAGTAACCTCGTCATAAAAGTGTTTAGGACATTTTTTTAGAACAGGTTGCTCCGGTGCAATGAGCCATTGATAAGTATTATCTATGTCGTATTTAATAAAAATATCCATTAAGCTATATGCTTTAAAGAATAGCCATTTAGTTTTTTGAATTTTGAGCAGTCTGGGTTGATTTTTTTTGAATGGACCTATATTGCTTTTAAAGTATCTGACTCTAGTCCTGTAACCCATAAGCCATATTTTCCATCTCATTTTCAAGAGCGCTTTAGCTGAGGCATTGGTGATGGTTATGTCGATATCATTATCCCAGGGTAGTAGCCTGTTTTCTCGCACTATGCCAAGAAGTGTTCCAGCCTCAAGTATATACGGAATGCTATGTTTATCAAGACATTGACAAACCCTGTGCAACATTTTGTAAGCTTCTTTTCTGTATTTACCAGTTAATGTGATGTTATTGGCCATTACTCCAGATACCCTTTTTTGAAATAATAATGATACAGCACCTTAAATTTCCGAATGAGATTCCAAGGTTTTTCTTTGAGTTGTAGCCCTTCTCTAAGTACTTTCTCTAACTTTGAAACAATGTTCTCACTTATGCATCCATCCAGATGGGGATTTACCTGGTTTAAAAAAGCCTTGCTTTGACTAAGGTGAATTTCTGGTTCAGATTTTAATATATCAATTGAAGGTCTTAATTCGTCGGGGTTAAATATATTGATAGCCTTTTGTTCATATTTATGAGTTCGGTAAGTGATTACAGGTTTATCAAGTGCTAAAAACTCATAAACGACTGATGAGGTGTCAGATATCATTATATCTGCTAGATAGAGATAGGGTGTGATATCATTATCTGTGGCTATGATTACTGAAGACTTATTCAGTTCATGCAATTCGTCGAGATATTTATTATCCATAAGTTCATGGAATTTGATAACCCAAACTTCATCATCTTTGATTATTTTTCTTAATATGGGGAGAAGGTCGGCAGCTGAGTGCATTCTTCGGCTGAATGTAGGAGCATATAGCATTACTTTTTTGTCTTTATCAATCTGTAAGTCCGGTAAATCATAGTGTCGTGTATAATTTATGATATGGTCAAACTTTGGCCAGCCGGTTTCAATGACTTTGAAAAAACCATGTTTTTTAGCCAAATGATTGAATCTATCAGTAACTAAAGGACCACTTGTAAGGTAGAGGTCAAAGAAATCTCGGATCTCAAAATGGGATGATTTTTCAACACCAACACCATGGAATATCTGTACCTTATAACCTGGAAATCTATGATCCACATAATTACCGGGACATATTACAAAGTCAGGTTGGTAGGCTATAACCTCATTTAGCTTATTTACTTGATAGTCAATGCGCCACGAGTCAGGCCATACTTCTTTGATTCTATCTGATACATAAAACCTGTAGGAATGATCAACGTTTCTTTCCAATATATTTACTATTGGCATGACAACAGGAATAGAATAAGCCTTAGCAAGATAAAATAAACACTTCATTAGGACTGACTCAGTTCCATTTTTATAATAGTAGAAGAAATATTTGGTGTACGCGATAGATAGACGACATCGCAGTGTGATTTGAGGTGATCAAATTTTCCGGTCCAGTCATCTCCCATAACCAACATATCAATATCGTGTTCTATAATATCCTTCACCTTTTGATCCCACGATGATTCAGGTATGACTTTATCTACGTGTTTAAGTGCTTCTACTATCTGAGCACGATGCTTATATGGATAGTGGCACACCTTTCCTTTAATTGTGTTAAACAAATCTGTAGAAACAGCTACAACCAGATACCCTCCCAAAGCTTTGGCTCTTTTTATCAGCCTTAAATGCCCATAATGGAAAAGATCAAATGTGCCATATGTGATGATCCTTTTTTGGCATTTTTCAATATTATCTTCGTTAACTTCCATATAAGTTTTCGTTAATAAAGTATAAAATTAGCAATTTTCTGCGTAACTGCAACATTGTTACATGTGTAAATTATTTATTGGTCTTTATCTGTTAGAGATTATTAATGACAGACTGTTCTTTGGTTATGATCTTCGTCTATATTCAGTGCTTTATGGTCTTTTGACAAAAGTGTCATTCCAGGGAATTGCTTTTCAAAACTTTTTATTAGTATTGTCATCACAAATGACACT
>SLDF01000276.1 GCA_007125435.1 Saprospiraceae bacterium | reverse complement strand
TCAGAAGCGTTGAAAACTATAATGACCTCTATTGACAGAGCCTTTGGAAACGTACATGAAGATATACTCTCCAACACACTCAATACATCGGACTCATCATAAGCAGGCAGCACAACCACTATACCTAAGTCCTCAACTGGGTCTTCATTAATCAATCGCCTTTCTACTTGATAGTTCTTCGTTCTCATCTAGAATACTTTGTAGATGTAAGACTAGGTAGAAAGCAAACTTATTAAATTTGCAACATAAATTTTTAAATCCATTAAAAAATATACAACCCATTGTTTTTATGGCTATTGCTCCCTTGCTGTATTGTCCGCCGATTCACTTCTTTTCCAGGCTCCAGGGAGAAGAGCTATTGGTTATAGAGAAGCATGACCACTACAATAAAGGCACTTATAGAAATAAGATGGAAATCGCCGGTCCTAACGGTAGACAGACATTAAGCATTCCCATTGAGAAGGTCCACGGTCAAAGACCAACTGCCCATGAAGTCCGCATTGCCTATTTTGAAAGGTGGAATGTAAATCACTGGCGATCCATCCAGGCTGCCTATGGCAACTCTCCATTCTTTGATTATTATGGAGAACATCTCAAAAAGATCTATGCAAAGCCGCCACTTCTTCTATTTGAATTCAATTTAAACCTGCTCACTTTTGTGATAAACGCTCTAAAGCTAGAAATAAAAGTAGAATTCACACAGACCTATAAAGATCATTACGATGGCACCAAAAACGATCTAAGATTCGTTTTTGGTGAAAGAGGATATAAAGCCGCCACACACAATGTCATGAAGTATCCACAGGTATTTGAGGATAGAAATGGATGGATGAACAACCTCAGTATCATAGACCTGATCATGTGCCACGGTCCAGGGGCTAAAAGTTATTTATGATAAGTCTACCCTACCCGTTAGCATTGGCACAAAGCGGAAGTCATCAAATACCTCTTTTGTCCATTGTTGCTCAGATGTTCTGGTTATTCTCATCATCTTTTGTACATCATCTCCGCCTACCGGTATGACCATGATGCCTCCAACCTTGAGTTGTTGCAGTAGTTTTTCTGGAATATCGCGTGCTCCGGCTGTGACCAAAATCCTGTCAAATGGCGCAATTTGTGGCAGGCCTTCATAGCCATCTTTATGGAAGATCCGAATTTGTTTAAAACCAATAGAAGGTAAAAATGAGACAGACTTTCTAAAAAGCGCCTCCTGTCGTTCTATCGAATAGACTTTTGCTCCCAAGAGTGCTAAAATACATGCCTGATAGCCGGACCCGGTACCGACCTCGAGTACTCGACTCCCTTTTTTGACATTGAGCAATTCCGTTTGATAGGCAACTGTATATGGTTGAGAAATCGTCTGATCCGCAGCAATTGGCAATGCTTTGTCTGTATAAGCCAGCTCTTCAAATGCCTTGTCTAAAAAGAAGTGACGTGGTAAGTCATGTATAGCCTGTAGTATTTTTTCATCGCGTATGCCTTTCCTTCTTACCTCTGCGACCAGCTTTTTTCGCATACCCTTGTGCCTGTAACTATCTTCCATATATATTTAACCCGAATTATGAATTAGAAAATCCCTGCCCGCCACCTGTCGATGACAGCAGGCGGGTATTACGATTTCAATTAGCTTCAAAATACGTCTCTTCGCTTGATTCCTCTCAATCATCATAGAGATGGCCGAATGGTGCATGACTGAATGATGCATGACTGAGTGGTGCGAAGCAATCAGATTGACTAAATGTCAATCTGATAACGAAGGAACTGAGCCGCCTCTGGCTCAGCGACACCTTAACTTGATAAGAAGTCGCTATAATGAGTAAACTAATAAATCATAATAAAATACATCCCCTCGGTTCAGAACCATCTAAACCTTGAATTCAATCCTTAAATAAGTATACTCTACCAATCTTACAATAAAATACATCCCCCCTCTCCCTCAGCTTCAGCTGTTCCTAAACACAAGAAAGAATACCAGTTTAAACCTCATTACGATTTTCCAATACATAATTCGGTTTTTACTCGTCAGGAACTGCTGTCTTCCGCTTCACAACTTAATTCATCAAAGAAAAACAATTTTCCGGAAGTCAGCTATGCCGTAAACTATGTTGAACTTTCAGTGATTATAGAAATTTACTTTGGACAAATGTACTTCTTTGTTCTATTCTTTACTACATTAGCCCCGAAATTATCTACACAGATCTTATCGAATAAAGATAGAAACCAACGGGGTTCTTTGGTATTTCTCCTATTTATGCAGCATACTCACTCTATGGTACACATTTACCTCTAATAGTGCTGTTATCATCCGATTATTAACTACAATGTTTACATCCGGGATGCAGCATTTAAAACTGTGGCATCATTTATCACGGATTATATATAATTATAAAGATTCGATAACAAGTTTTTAAGCACAGATATCTAAAACACTAAATAGCAAGTTTATGAATTCATGTATTACCGGTTGGGGATCTTATATTCCAGAGGTTTTAGTCACGAATGATGACTTCAGCCATCGCAAGTTTTACGATGAACGTCAAGAAGCTATAAAGCACGATAGCAAGGTCGTCGTAAGAAAGTTTCAATCCATTACAGGAATTGAAGAGCGGCGCTATGTAAGACCAGATCAGACGGCCTCAGATATCGGTGCGATAGCTGCTCAAAGAGCTTTGGAAGCATCCAAAATTGATCCTGAGACACTAGATGTGATTGTATTGGCGCATAACTTTGGAGACGTCAAGCACGGCACTATCCAAACAGATATCTTACCGGGCCTCTCTGCCAGAGTAAAACAACAGCTTGGCATTGTCAATCCTAACTGTGTTGCTTATGACATATTGTTTGGGTGTCCGGGCTGGCTACAAGGGCTGATTCAATCTCATCAGTTTATACAAGGCGGTTTCGCTAAGAAGTGCCTTGTCATTGGCACTGAAACTTTATCAAGGGTATTGGATATGCACGACAGAGACTCCATGATATTTTCTGATGGTGCTGGTGCTGTTGTGCTGGAAGCCAGTCAAAAAAATGGAGGTATATTATCTACTGCCAGCCAAACCTACGCAATCGATGAAGCGCAATACCTTAATATGGGACATTCCAACCTACCCGAATCAGATGAAAAGATCAGGTTCATTAAAATGAAAGGTCGCAAAATCTATGAATTTGCCCTCACCAATGTGCCTATAGCTATGAAGGCTTGTGTAGATAAATCCGGACTAGATGTCGGACAAGTAAAAAAGGTATTGCTCCACCAGGCTAATGAAAAAATGGATGAAGCTATTATTCATAGATTCTTCAAGCTTTATGGTATGACGCCGCCGAAGGATGTCATGCCGATGAGCATACACAAACTTGGAAACAGTTCGGTAGGTACTGTGCCAACTTTATTCGATCTGGTATCAAGAAGGCAATTAGAAAACCACAGTTTTGAGCCCGGTGATATCATATTGATGGCTTCGGTGGGAGCAGGTATGCACATCAATGCAGCCCTATACCAATTCCCTGAATAGTGTCAATACTGGAGTATAAGTTTGCACTTAAAACAGCCATTTTCGCTAAGCCAAGTGATGAAAACTACTGCCAATTAAACCTATTTACTCAGTATATGACATTCCTGACTTACTAGTTTTTGGGCATCCCCCCTTACTTCGTTCGGCGTCGCTATGCTACGGGGCTCGCTGTTCGCTCGGCCTCGATTCCGCTAAAGCTCCATCGAGTCTGGCTTCGCGTTCGCTACGCCACCCACTTCGCAGCGCTGATGCAATACGTCCACAAAAGATTAAACCCGCTTTATCCATTTGAAATCTGCAATGTAGCTTAATAACACAGAAAAGGGAAAAAGTAATTCTTTCTTGTTCGCCATTAATGGCATTTCAACCAACGGCTAGAAGTATAACGAGTGGAATGCATCAGCGATGTGGAAGGGTGGCGACGCCAGGAGCCAGACTCTGCGCAATGATAATGGAGCAGAGGCCGAACGAATAGTGAGCCCTGTAAAGAGTCTGAAAATAGTCGTCGTATGATCTAAGTCACAGCTATTTTGAGCGAGATTGAAGAAACAAAATACGCGCATAGCCATTGGCTACACTTGATGTCGTCTGAAAAGAGCTAGAGCTTAGAGAATTTTACTTTAGACGAGTGCTGAAGAGAGAGCATAGCCTTAAGTGCTACGCGACCGATG
>SLDF01000380.1 GCA_007125435.1 Saprospiraceae bacterium | reverse complement strand
ATCCAGGTATCCATCGACCAGGGCTTCATAGACGAAGAGCTGAAGATAGCATGCTATACTGATCACCAAATCTTTCAGCGGTATCATACTTATCGCATGCGGCAAAAATATAGCCGTGAACAGGCACTGAACATCAAATTGCTCAAGGAGCTACAGCCGGGAGACTTCGTGACGCACATAGATCATGGTGTCGGCCGATTCTCAGGTCTGGAGAAAATAGACATCAATGGACAAGTGCAGGAGACGGTGCGATTGGTCTATCAAAACAATGACTTGCTCTATGTCGGTATCAACTCCCTGCACAAGATCTCAAAATATGTAGGCAAAGAAGGTACTGCACCCAAGCTCCATAAAATAGGATCAGACACCTGGAAAACCGTCAAGTCCAGAACCAAGAAAAAGGTCAAAGATATCGCCTCGGGTCTGATCAAGCTCTATGCTAAGCGCAAGGCCTCAGATGGACATGCCTTTCCACCGGATGGGTACCTACAAAATGAACTGGAGGCTTCCTTCCTGTATGAAGACACGCCGGATCAACTCAAGGCTACCAATGACGTCAAAGACGATATGATGAAGCCACACCCTATGGACAGGCTCATCTGTGGTGATGTGGGCTTTGGTAAGACAGAGGTAGCCATCAGAGCAGCCTTCAAGGCAGTGGTCGATGGCAAGCAAGTGGCCATACTGGTACCGACTACGATATTAGCGCTACAGCATTATAGGACATTCAAAGAACGGCTTGAGCCATTTGGGTGCAGTGTCAATTACATCAATCGATTCAAATCAACAGCACAGCGCAATGAGATCTTCAACCAACTGAAAGCCGGAGAACTGGACATCGTCATAGGTACTCATGGTCTGCTGAATAAGAAAATAGGATTCAAAGACCTGGGGCTACTCATAGTAGATGAAGAGCAAAAATTTGGTGTAGCTGCTAAAGAAAAACTGCGCAACCTCAAAGTCAATGTGGACACACTGACCTTGACAGCAACACCGATCCCGAGGACATTGCAGTTTTCATTGATGGCAGCGCGCGACCTATCCATCATCAAGACACCCCCGCCCAATAGGCAGCCGATCCAGACAGAAGTACGGGTATTCAGCGATGAGGTCGTCAAGGATGCCATCCACTATGAAGTGAGCAGAGGTGGTCAGGTATTCTTCGTGCATAATAGGGTAAAGTCACTGATCGACATGGCTGCTATGATCCAGCGGATATGTCCGGATGTATCGATTGTAACTGCCCATGGCCAGATGGATCCTAAAAAACTGGAGGGCACGCTGGTGGACTTCATCGACGGCAATTACGATGTCCTGGTGTCTACCAATATCATCGAGACAGGTCTGGACATACCCAATGTCAACACTATAATTATCAACAATGCACATCAGTTTGGCCTGAGTGACCTGCATCAGTTGCGGGGACGAGTTGGTCGATCCAATAGAAAGGCATTTTGCTACTTATTCTCACCGCCTTTATCAGTGCTCACATCAGATGCCCGGAAGCGGCTCAAGACGCTCGAGGAATTCAATGAACTGGGCAGTGGGTTTAATATCGCCATGAGGGACCTTGACATCCGAGGAGCAGGTAATCTGCTAGGTGGCGAGCAAAGCGGCTTTGTAGCAGATGTCGGCTATGATGCTTATCAAAAGATATTGGAGGAGGCCATAGCAGAATTGAAGCAAGACGAATTCAGGTCAATTTTCAAAGATGAGCTGGAGAAGGAGCAGCAATATGTCCGCAATGTACAGATCGACACAGACATAGAGATGCATATACCAGATCACTATATCACTAATATCCAAGAGCGACTCAATCTCTACACAGCACTTGATGAACTTGAGAACGAAGAAGAGCTGTCCGCATTCGAGACAGAAATGAGAGATCGGTTTGGCCCGATTCCACCTCAGGTCTATGAACTATTTGAAGGTCTGCGGCTGCGATGGATTGCCAGGAAGATGGCATTAGAGCGCATATTGCTGAAGAATAAGCAGCTCAGTTGCTACTTCATATCCAATCCTCAGTCTCCATTTTTCGAGACGCCGTTTTTCCATGCCTTTATGAATATGATAGCCATCAAGGGCACAGAGCTGGGCATCACCATGAAAAATACCACCCGCAACCTCATCATCAAAAAGGGACAGATCAAAAGTCTTTCTGCGGCCAAAACATTCCTGGAGTCCATAGGTGAAAGCCTTCAAGTAGATCAAGGTGATAAATGAAGTAGATCAGTATAACCCGCATTATGCATTAGGGTTTCGTAATGAGGGTTTAAATCGACGAAGGAGATTCACGAATGCCATTAAAAACATAAAAGCAATATGAGTGAATGGCGAAAAAATAAGTGATTTCGCGATTGAATCATAGTCACCCCTATGGTGAATGAGCGAAATCAAGCAAAGCGCCTTATTTTGAAGCCATTTACTCACGCTGTTTTGTTTTCTTTATTTGTGTTCGTGAATCTCCTTCGTCGATTTTAAGCCGCAATAGAAATCGCTAATGCATAATGCGGGTTTAACTGCACCGATGAGACAGAATTTTATTCATTTACATTAATTATTCTATTTTTGCTCTCCGAACGAGCACCTAGTCAGCATTTGTCCAAAATTCAAGCCGTGGTGCACAACAGTGAGGGAGAAAAGGACGAAGAAATAATTGATTGAAAAGAAAAAGAGAAAATATGTCGTATTTTTTTACATCAGAATCAGTATCAGAAGGCCATCCGGATAAGATAGCTGATCAAATCTCAGATGCACTAGTCGACAACTTTTTAGCCTGGGATCCCAACTCAAAGGTCGCCTGTGAAACTCTGGTCACAACCGGACAAGTCGTACTGGCAGGTGAAGTCAAGACCAACGTCTATGTAGATGTACAGGATATAGCTCGAGATGTCATCAGAAAAATTGGCTATAACAGCAGCGAGTATATGTTTGAAGCCAACTCATGTGGTATTTTATCTGCCATCCACGAGCAATCAGCAGACATCAATAGAGGTGTAGACAAAAAAGATAAAGAACAGCAAGGCGCCGGCGATCAGGGTATGATGTTTGGCTATGCCACCAATGAGACAGAAAACTACATGCCATTGGCATTGGACCTCTCACATCTGCTATTGCAAGAGCTGGCATACATCAGAAAAGAAACAGACCTGATGCCCTATCTCAGACCCGATGCCAAGGCTCAGGTTACTATAGAGTACGATGACCAAAATAAGCCAGTCCGCATAGATACCGTGGTCTTATCGACTCAGCACGATGACTTCGACAAAGAAAAAGCCATGTTGGCTAAGATCAAAAAAGATATCAAAGAGGTATTGGTCCCCCGAGTCAAAGAAAGACTGCCTGAAGCCATAAGCAAGCTCTTTACCAATAAAGTAAAATACCATATCAACCCCACGGGTAAGTTTGTAATTGGTGGTCCCCACGGCGATACCGGTCTGACGGGCAGAAAAATCATCATAGACACCTATGGTGGCAAAGGTGCTCATGGTGGAGGTGCATTCTCCGGAAAAGACCCATCGAAAGTCGATCGATCCGCAGCCTATGCCACGAGATATATTGCCAAAAATATGGTAGCCGCAGATATCAGTGATCAGGTATTGGTGCAGGTAGCTTATGCCATCGGAGTAGCAGAGCCGGTAGGGCTGTACATAGACACTTATGGTACGGCTAAGGTAAAAAATGCAAAAGGTAAGACATTATCCGATGGTGAAATCGCCAAAAAAATCATGTCGTACTTTGATCTGAGACCATTTGCTATCGAAGAAAAATTTAAGTTGAGATCACCTATTTATTCTGAAACTGCCGCCTATGGCCACATGGGTAGACAGCCTGAGAAAATCACAAAGGTATTTAGCCGGGTCAACGACTCCGGTAAGATCGTCTCCAAAAAACATAAGGTAGAATTGTTTACCTGGGAAAAACTTGACGACGTCAAGGGCTTGAAAAAGCTATTTTCAATATGAGTACAATAGTGCCATAAAGCGTATGAAGAGGGGGAGCAATCCCCCTTTTTTTATCCTCATAACAAAAATCAATAAGAAAGTCAGGGCATAATTTTAACCCGGACTATGCATTGGAAATTCGTAGTGAGGGTTTAATCCTATTACCCATAACATTTGATGTTCATTTACCGGGCAAGATTTGGATGGTGGTTCATTTTGTCGCTTTGGGCATCACCCT
>SLDF01000261.1 GCA_007125435.1 Saprospiraceae bacterium | reverse complement strand
TCAAGCAAAGCGACTTATTTTGAAGCCATTTGAAGCCGTAATACCCGCCTGCTGCCATCGACAGGTGGCGGGCAGGGATTTTCTAATGCATAATTCGGGTTGCAATAACTGTTCGTATTTCCAATAATGCTATGTCGATTGCTTGGAGCTTGAGGCTTGAGACTTGAAGCTTGAGGCTTTGTTAATGCCTAAGCTCCTTCGCTACTAAGCTCCTTGGCTATTCTTACTTTTGCCTTGGCTCTTTTAAAATGTTCCTTTTGCCTTTTATCTATTATCTTATAAAGCGACTTTCTAATATAACGGATTGTACAATTCTGCATGTAAACGCTCTATTGAGTACTTATAATTAAACTGCGTTTTAGTCAAAAAGTATCTCCATAGTATTATATTTGCTAAGATCAACGAATAAAACTTTCCCATGGATAAAGACATAAAGTACACGTCTGTCAAGTATGATAACTATTTACAACTTCAGCAATTGCTCACCGCACAAACTATGCGCAGTGAGCAAATAGGAACACCGGCACACGATGAGATGCTTTTTATCATAGTGCATCAGGTGTATGAACTGTGGTTCAAAGAGATCATACACGATCTCAAGTCCATTGTCAAAATGTTTAATGAAGATACAATCGATGAAAGAAACATAGGCGTGGCTGTAAGCAGACTAAAGAGAGTCACAGAAATCCAAAAATTACTTATCGAACAAATAAGGGTCATGGAGACCATGACGCCGCTGGACTTCCTTGATTTTCGCAATTACTTATTTCCGGCATCAGGTTTTCAAAGTTTTCAATTCAGAGTGATTGAGGTCATTTTGGGCTTACCGGCAGAGCAAAGGATTACCTATAATAAGGCACCCTACTCTATAGTGTTCGACGAAGCAGAAAAGAAAGAGCTCGAAGACCTAGAAGCCCACGGTAACATGCTCAAAGCAGTAGAGCAGTGGCTGGAGCGCACACCTTTTTTAGAGTTTAAAGGCTTTAATTTTATAGAAAAATACAAGCAGGCAGTCACCAATATGATTGAGAATGAAAAGAGAGCCATAATGGAGAATACCATCCTGAGCGACCATAATAAAGAAATGAGGTTGAAGATGATGGGTGACTCCTCGACTTATTTTCAAAACATATTTGATGAGAGCAAACACAATGAATTGGTCAAGTCCGGGAAGTTAAAGTTTTCATATAAAGCCACCAAAGCAGCTTTATTGATCAATCTTTATAGAGATGAGCCCATTTTGCACCTCCCCTTCCAGCTTTTACAAAAACTAATGGATGTCGATGAATATATGACCACCTGGCGATACAGACATGCTCAAATGGTCTTGAGAATGCTTGGAAAAAAAGTAGGTACAGGTGGTAGCTCCGGTCACGCATACCTGAATGAAACAGCACGAAGCCATCATATCTATACAGATTTGCACAATATATCAACCCTCATGATACCGCGCTCAGAATTACCTGACCTGCCCAAAGAAGTACATAGAGAGCTAGGCTTTTATTACACTGATCATTCTCATTAAGATATGATATTAGTCTTGCAATAGGATAGCTCACATAATTCCAGAAGCAATCTAGAGCAACGAGGGTTTTGATTTAGACGATTTGTGAAGAAGGTGCTCAGCCGGTGATACGCGCCTGATAATCCGGGTAAAATAGTTTTGCAATCCACCTACTGAGGGAGTTTTTAGAGGTAGCTACTAGTCATAGTTCACCAGTAGGCGCTTGACACAGCTTTCTTTGGTAAGGTTATCTGTAATGTGTAAAATCAAGACAGGGCTATGCACCACTGGCAGTGCATAACTGTATTCAGATTGGCCATGTCGTTTTTCTAAGCCGATTAAGCGACCATGTAGGTCATAGATTTTCACATCGAGATCTCTGGTTTTATCCAGATGAATATAGAATTGCTCGCTTACAGGATTGGGGAATACAGAAATACCGGCCAACTCTGGCTGAGAGATACCAACCATCGGATCGTGCCTTGGGTTACGCTCACAGTCAGTGTATATTTGTTGCTCAAATCGCTGAAAAGCAGGATTCAGAGCGGATAAGTCGGGGTTGTCTATACCTATATGTGGCCAAGTAGCACTCTGCCAAAAACCCGGAGCTTCCGTCAGATACAGACTTAGCAACGGCAGACTATCTGTGCCGGCCGGTCTGACCTGACCTCTGACCCGATTGCCATACTCTATGTTTCCTGCGCCAATGAGGCTATAATTGCCTAGTAAAAAGCCTGTATTAGTGACCTCATTGCCTATGAAATGTGTACTATCTGTCCCTGAACCCGGTGACATAAAGATCCCATACAGCTCTGCTCTATTTCTGTGAAATATATTATGAGGACCATTCTTCCCATGGGAAGCATCGACAACAATATTCTGTACAATATTACCTTCAAATAAGTTAAAGTAAGGATAGTTGCCATGGCAGACCAGATCTCCTGCGCTATTAGCCGGTAAGGACACACCTGTCCAAAATGGCTCCGTCGAATAATTGTAACCAATGACATTGCCATTAGCTCCCGACTGCAACAAAATACTGTGTCGTAATAAACGAAAAGCATTATTTTCCACGAGACACGAAGATGCTGATGATTGTAAAATGACACCGTAAGCCTGTCCTCCACCACCAAATGCATGAGCGTCATGGAAATAACATCCCCTCACCGTAATACCAGAACTTTGGCGAATGTCAACATGACCAAAGTTGCAAAACTCACTCTCTACACCAATTACCCAGCAGTCATGAGCAAACCTAAATAGAATATTAGAAGTCTGGAACTCTGTAGGGTCTGACCGTCTGACCTTTAAACATTCGATCCCACAGCCCTTTACTGGATTGACCGGCCTCAAAAAAGGCTGCAAACTATCTGAAATAGCAAGTCGTATAGGCTGATCCAGGTAAAGGGTATCCTCACTAAACCCTTTTACTGAGACAAGCGTCCCACCCAATCCATAAGCCCAGGACGATGCCATCAATTCTGTATCATCAAAGACAAGGTAAAACCACTTCTGGCTCAGCAAGTCATCACCTGAAAAATCAGTATTCACAATTAACTCGGTCGTATTTTGAGCAATATCTCCTTCTATTACAATCAGATCATTCACAGACTGACCTCTAATCTGTATGGCATCTGAAATTTGACCATCTAAATCAAAGGTCAACTCTGTCTTGTCTGCACCTTCTCCTCTCATAATCACACTATCCCGCAATAATATGCGCCTGTCAAAAAAGAATTGACCTTCAGGAAAAAGAATCACGCCCGGCTGACCATCAAGTGCAGCAAGCGCCTCTAAAAAAGCATCATTGCTTGATAACTCACCGGAATCGTCCGCACCGAAATCCATGATATTGACTACAGATGAATAATCGGGAATCGTATCTGAGACCCCTGCCTTATGCCAATCTGTTATTGGTGGGGCTGTCCAATTCTGGCTAAGAATAAGACCTAAACAATGAAAATAGGTAAAAGAAAATAATAAAACTGTTTTCATCTATTAATAACTTTTAGATGTCTATACAAACTATCTTTAACTAAAAGTGATAAAGGTCAAAATCTCACAATAAAGGTATACATTAATTGTGTAAATCCGACTAGTAATAATGTAAATCTCAATTCTCATCTATAATGTCAGGGTGCGTTTCATTTTGTCGCTTTGGGCATTACCCACGCCCTGTCTTCCTCGGGTCTCTACGATCCGCAGCTCGCTGTTCGCTCGGTCCTTCGGACTCACTCGTATGCCCTCTTGACCCACTACGCATCGCTAATGCATGACCAGAAAAAACGACATTTTGAAATCCGCCCAAAATGACAGATGAAAAATATATAAAACAATTGACTGTTTTCTTTTTTTTGTAAAAAAATATTTATGAAGTGATTTAAAAACTATATGTTAAACTCAGAACTTTCTACTAAAAATCATACTGAATGCCAAGGCATGTAGTGATAGCCAATTTTCAGCAGAAGTTTCATATCTAATAATTAAACTCTTAAAACCATCTACCCAAGCATTTAATTGTTCTACACAAAATCTATTCTTATACAGCTCATTATCAAATGAATAGCTATAATTCCCAACATTCTCTTTTCTATTTCTCTTGTTCTCATCTATGTTATGAAGGATTTCATTTTTTTCGCATAGCTCCTTAAAAGATCCTACATCAAATCCCGCATCTGCATTTAATACTAGTCCTCTTATTGGC
>SLDF01000265.1 GCA_007125435.1 Saprospiraceae bacterium | reverse complement strand
TCCATCTTTGCACTGTCAGCAATTCAATACTACTGACACGATTTTAAACCAAATTATTTTTTGACACATTAAATTTTGAAGTATTATGAACAATTTGAGAAATTCAGTAAGACTAGTTGGATTCATTGGTAAAGATCCGGAAGTAAAAACATTTGAAAGTGGTAAAAAGAAAGTCAGATTACTTGTAGCCACCCAGGAAGTTTATAAGAATGGACAGGGAGAGCGACAGACCAAAACACAATGGCACAATGTCGTAGCGTGGGGCCAGCCGGCTCACATAGCTGAGCAGTATCTACAGAAAGGTTCACAAGTGGCCATTAACGGCAGGCTGATGTATCGCTCTTACGAAGATGCTAATGGAGAAACCAGATACATCACCGAAGTATTGATGAATGAAATTGTCATGCTCGACAGAATTGCAAAAGAAAAGGTAGCGTCTTAATCGTATTAAATAAAGGCCATACTTTTCAAATCTGTTATTCATAATAGATTAGTAGTAAGTAAAAGACGAAAACTCTTTTTAATTTACCCCATGAAACAGGCATAACATCTGAGTTATGTCTGTTTTTTTTATGCCAAATGCAACCCTAATTGTATATATTGCATCTATATCAATGAAAAGCGTAACCATTGAGACTATTTACGATACATAAAGAAAGCGATGAAAAAAAGATGATACGTCAATGCGTTGATCACAACCCATCAGCACAGAGACGTCTCTATGAAAAGTATGCCGGCATCATGTTAGGTGTATGCAGACGGTATATGGGCAATACAGAAGAGGCAGAAGAGGCACTGTCAAATGGTTTTATCAAAGTTTTTAAACACATAGACAGATTTGAGTTTAAAGGGTCGTTTGAGGGATGGATACGTCAAATCATGGTCAGAGAGTGCCTGATGTATATAAGATCAAAAAAACAGTCGATCATGTATACTGATACTTTAGAAGACTTTGATACACCTGCCAGTTTTGAGCCAGAATTAGAATTGGATACCGAAGAGTTGTTATTGATGATAGATGCATTGCCGGATGGGTATAAGACGATTTTCAATCTTTATGCTATTGAAGGTTACAAGCATCACGAAATTGCTGAAATGCTACAAATCTCAGTAAGTACATCTAAGACGCAATTGATGAGAGCAAGAAAAATACTTCAAAAAGGTGTAGAAGATCTGGAGGAGTCATTTAGAACATTAAGTAATACGAATCATGAATAATATAGATAAATATTTTAAGAAACCTCTCCAAAATCTTGAAGTCACGCCTTCTGATAAAGTGTGGGCAAGTATCGAAGATGCTGGCGTGATCGGCAAAGAAAAGAAGGCATGGGTTTTACCCTTGTGGTCAAAGATCGCTATAGCTGCCTTATTTATTATTGGTATGTTTTCTGTTGCATACACAAGGCTGCAGGATCAGCTTAATAATCACAACGGTTCGTTTATTGCTACAGCAGATCAAGAAGGGCAGTTCGGTGATGATGAGCAGAAGATGCTGCCCTTTGTAATTGACCAAGAATCCGGTGATATCTCAGAAATGGAACCTCCAACTTTCGCTTCAGAAGAATCACAACAAGAAAATATAACCAAGTCAAACCCTGAGGCTAAGGTCAAGGAAATGACGTTGGACAATCCATACAACAATAACAGTGTAGCTTTGGACTCTAAATTAAATGAACTTGACAGTATACAGATGTTAAAGTCATTGCCCATTCAGCCACTTGATAATAAAAACTTAGACGTTTTAGAGGTATCTATAGAACGCGCTGTAGCCGATGTGTCGACAGATGAGACTCCTCTCTTTAGGGTTCAGATCGACCCGGACGAACTTATCAGGTTTGCTGATCAGAATTTTGGTGAAAAATCTACGAAAGACGGTCTGAAGCTTCCGACCAATCTTAGAGACAAGCTTGTTGTTTATGCTGAAGGGCAACTTAATCAACTGGCCGATGCATCTGGATTGAAGAGATTATCAAAAATCAATGAAATAGAAATAATTTATTAACAACACATAACAATTAACCATGAAATCAATAAAAATAATTATCCTGGGGCTTTTTATTTTCTCAGCTAACTTCACACCTGAGATCC
This sequence comes from Saprospiraceae bacterium, assembly GCA_007125435.1. GTDB lineage: Bacteria > Bacteroidota > Bacteroidia > Chitinophagales > Saprospiraceae > SLDF01. Next base: position 12,711 of record SLDF01000265.1, on the reverse strand, counting down.
TTTCAGCCCAAGAAGAAAATGGCAAAAGCGAAGAAAAAAGTATAGAGATCACCATAGAAGAAAGTGACGAACTTTCAGATGAAGAAGCCAAGACACTCAGAAAAAATACGCAAAAACTCATCAAAGAAAAAGCCCAACAAATGAAGGCTGAGATAGATGAAGTCAGACAAAGACAGAAAGATGGAGAGATCACTTTAGAAGAAATGGGCGAAGAGATAGATGCTATTGCAAGAGCTTACTCCAAAGAAATAGAAAGCGAAGCAGAAAAGCTAGGAAACGCCATCAGAAAGGAAGTCGATGAAAGCTTATCTATGTATCTGGATACCATACCAGGTGAAGATGATGATGAAACTCGTATAAGAATTAAAGTGAGAGATAAGAAAAAGTCGCCCAAGAGAACGAGAGCTAATTTGATCTTAGCTGTTGGCTGGCATACCATGCTTAGCTCCGATGCATCTGCTCAACCGGCAATTAACTTTTGGAGTGGAGGTTTTACAGAAGTAGGTTTTTTGGTAAATACAAGAATTGGAGGTGCCAGAAGCCCTATACATCTGAACTATGGTGTTTCTCTCCTTTATAATAAAGCTGATATTGGCGGAGGTAACTTTTTCTTACAAACAGATGACGATGGCATACCAGCCTTTGTGGATAGAAACCTTGACATCAGAGATAACAAGTTACGTACATCACTTGTAACAGGTACAATGGGGCTCAAATACGCCCCTAAAAGAAAAGGCTGGCATGTAGAAGCCAATGGTTTTGCTGGTGTCCTTTTCAGAGCTAAACAAAATATTGAATTTGTCCAAGGTAATGAAATCATCGTAGAAGATAGAAGAGCGAGAAGTGGTTTTTATGGTATCAGCAACTTCAATTATGGTGTTTCAGCTGCCTTCGGCTACAAGCAGTTGTCCTTGTATGCCAGATACGATATCTCCCCGGTTTGGGATAGGATAAACCTCCCCGACGGTCTAGCTACAAATGCTTTTAATGCATTCTCTGTAGGATTTAGGTTTAATTTCATTTAAGAGTCTAGTCAAAGGACAAGAAAATAAGATCAAATACTCTCGTGAAAGCACTGTGAAAAACAGTGCTTTTTTTCATTTCCATTACCGAGGCAGATACAATTGACTGATGGGGTTGAATGGGGCCATAAATCGGCGGCAGTCAATAAAATAAATGCACTCTTTCATTATTTTATACTTAATGTTTATCTACAAATGAATGGATTCGCAATCGGACGGGTGCATTTCAGTTTGTAGCTTTGGGCATCACCCTCCTCCTGTCGTCGTCGGGTCGCTATTGAGAGTCTGAAAACAGCCATCTTAATGACCCCAAGTCTTGCTCTTTTGAGCAATCTCTTCGAAAATAAATACTTACATAGCTTAGGCTATGCGCGTATTTTTTATTCTTCGATCTTACTCAAAATATCTGTGACTTAGATCATACGACGACTATTTTCAGACTCTTTACAGAGCTCCCTGAACGGTCGGCCCGGCTTCCACATGCGTTCCATCCGGTCTGGCTCCCTTAGGGTCGCCACTGTTGCGCAGCGCTGATGCATGACCAGAAAAAACGATATTTTGAAATACACTCCAACAGGACCTTTATCTTTATTAATCATTTTTAAATGTTTAAAAACGACTATAAACGAGTCTTAAATACTTAGAAACCGAATGTTCATGAGCACTTGCTTCATCTTTGCGTTGTCAGTTGGTCAAAATAACATGACGTGAAAAGTGATCAATGGCGAATCATAATTATTATTTCTTGACATTTTAAATTTGAAGTATTATGAACAATTTGAGAAACTCCGTAAGACTAGTTGGTAGATTAGGTACAGATCCAGAAGTGTACAACTTTGAAAACGGTAAAAAGAAAGTAAGATTTTCTCTTGCGACTACAGAAGCTTATAAAGACAAAGACGGTAAACGCGTAGAGAATACCCAGTGGCATAATATAGTAGCATGGGGCGCTCAGGCAGCATTTCTTGAAAAGTATGTCCAAAAAGGGAGAGAGATCGCGATAGAAGGCAAACTCATTCACCGCAGCTATGAAGACAGTAGCGGTTCTCGTAAGTACATTACAGAGATAGTTGTAAATGAAACCCTTCTTATGGGGCGCCCAGCCAATCAAGGTGCCACTGCATAGAGGCAAACCAATAAGATCATAGCATTTAAATAACCCGGTTCATGCAAAAGGAAAGTCAATTGCATGTTCCGGGTTTTTATTTATCCTTAACTACTATTCTAAATTAATGAAGCTTGTCCGGAGAGAAATGAAAAATAGAGAAGGACATAAAACTTCTCTTCTTTAACAAAAAGCTGTAAAATCACTTCCTATTACAATATCATATCGTAAAGCGATAGAAACTTTAAAGTAGAGATAAACATCAACTGAGACACCAAGGTGATATCTTACCAAAATAACCTCCTGGTCGAAGCATCTTTTTATAAAATAATAGTTACATGATCAACATTGTGATACCTATTGATGTAATATCTCGATACACGGGTTCTTGTAAAGAAGAAATTATGATGCTTTATAATTTCTTTAACAGGCTTGCGTTATAACATTGTTATTTTCAAACGTCATCAAATAGAACCAAAATACAATTGACATGAAAGCTTTATTATTAGTATTTATCATCTTTTCAGGGATACAGCTTCAAGCACAAAGACCAATGGACAGGCAAATGGACAGGTCGGCTATGGAGACACAAAGGGAAGAAATGAAAAATGAGAGGAATGAACGTCTGCAACTTACAGATGATCAAGCTCAAAAATTTGACGCCATCAATGAAGAGTATAGACAAAAACTCAAGCAAGAGAGAACTCAATCTAGAAAAGATAGAGCTCAAAAGGCTAGAGAACTGAATGAGTGGAGGGAAGGTGAAATCAAAAGTATCTTAAATGATGAACAGTACGAAGAATACCTTTCCATGAAAAGCGATAGACAAGATCGAATGTCAGAAAGGAGGGAGAGAGTTAGAGAAAAAAGGAAGGAGCGCAGACCTCGGGGGTCAGGTCAACCAAAATCTAGACAGCATCGCCATTAATCTATAAGCCCAATGTTTGACAACATTGGGCTTTTTTTATCGTTGATAAATGCCGGGACAGCTATTTCTTATAGTTTTCAAACCATTTGAAAATACGCTCTGAAACATCAGCCAGGAATTTTGGCTCTCTAGGGCCGTGTGGTGTACGAGGGTAAACAATCATCTCAGTTGGTATATTTCTTTCATTTAGCGCCCAGTAAAACTCCTGTGCCTGACCAATGGGAACCCTAAGGTCTTCTTTACCGTGAATAATCTGTGTAGGTGTGCTCACATTTTCTACAAAATAAATGGCTGAGTGCTTTTCATAGGTCTTCATATTACCACCCCAGTATGGCCCACCCATATGACCGGTCAAATAATTTGGTATATCTGTCGTACCCGTCATACTAATAAGATTAGACAATCCCGCACCCATACTGACAGCATTAAACCTATCTGTTTGGGTGACTATCCATGAAGTCATATACCCTCCATAACTCCAGCCCATTTCAAAGAGGTTGTTAGGGTCTGCGACTCCAGTTTCAATTAATCTGTCGACTCCACTCATCAAATCTTCATAATCTCCATAACCCCAGTCCTGGAAGTTGGCATAGCGAAAATCTTTACCATACCCGGTACTCCCTCTTGGATTAGGCCTAAGTAAAGCATATCCGTTAGCAGCAAAATACTGAATAGCATAAATACTGCCCGCTCCAGTCCAGGATTGGTTGTAAACACCTGCGGGTCCTCCGTGTACCATTAATATGGTAGGCACGCTCTCTCCTTGTGTATATCCTACAGGATAAGTCACCAAGCCCTCTATGATCGTACCATCTTTTGAGGTCCATGATATCAACTCTGTCTGTCCCATTTCCGGAAATACAAAGCTTTCAAACACTTGTGAAACCTTTTGCACATCGTCTTTAGAAACCTTATTGACGTAAACTTCTCCTGGTGTATCGGGCGTTTCATGCACGTAGACAAAGTGTTCACTTTCTGAGCTGAAAGAAGCTCTGGAATGAATGCCCTCTGATGGCGTAAGTTTCTCAAAGCTATTTCCATCTTGTGACAATCTATACAGTCTGAGATTTGTGCCTTCGTATTCTGAAAAGCAGAGCATACCCTCTGAGTCCAGTCCAATGATATTGGCGGATCGATCATTGGTTTCTGCAAGCTTTCTGATTTGTCTATTTGCCAGTTTCACTTCATATAGGTCTTGCAGCCCGATTGGTTCGTGACGCCCCCCTGATGAAGAAAATAAAACCGATTCGCCATCCTTCGAAAAGACCGGTGATGCATCTGTACCCTCTCTGGATACTAGCGACTCTACAGCGCCACTATCCGCCGAGACCAAGGCTAAGTCCATCTTGTACCGATCATTAACTCTTGGTGTAGGCTGATGAGCAAAAACTATTTGCTTCCCGTCCGGCGACCAATCAAAAGATGTGACATGAATATCATCTCCAAATAAAAGCATTGCAGAATCAGCTGCCAAAACATGTTTGTAGAGTCTATTATACTTATAATCTTGATCAACTAAAATGACATCTGACTTCTCTTTCTTTCTCTTTTTATCTTCTTCTGATGGCGGATCTACCATTATGTAAGCAATGGAAGAGCCATCAGGAGACCATTTGTAATTACTAATACTACCTTTAGCATTTGTTACGGTAAAAGCCTCTCCTCCATCAATAGGAATCATAAAGACCTGCTGATGCTCTCCTTTTTTTGATAGAAAACTGATGTGCTTACCATCAGGTGTAAACGCCGGGCTGGAAACACTTTCATCCCTATGGGTATACTGACGATCAAAAGAGCCATCAGACTTTGCTACCCATAGATGGGACAGGTATTTGGAGTCTTCTCCTTCCATCTTAGTTTCTCTGACGGTATAGGCGACATATACGCCATCGGGTGCAATAGCCGTCGATGTCACAACTGGCAGACTAGCCATGGCAGACGGTGTCCAGGCTTCAATTGTATCCTTGTCTGCTTGCCATGCTGATGCATGACTAGTCATAAACCCTATGAGTAGCAATATCATGTATTTCATATCCTTCCTTTTTTACGCTAAATATAAGCTTTACTTTTATAAATAGGACTCTTAAACTCTCTTTATGAAATCGAATTTTCTCAATTGAGGTGCTAAAGAAGTATGTAACTCTATGTGCATTTGGTAAATGTGTATTTACATTGACAATTCATTCACCTTCCATAAATAGGAGGTTATTGCATCAGCGATGCGGAGTGGGTGGCGCAGCGAAGTGGAGCCAGACTCGATGTAGCTTGCGAAATCGAGGCCGAGCGAGTAGCGAGCCCCGTAGCGTAGCGACCTTCCTCCCCAATCCTCAATAGAACAATGCACCCACAATACTCTGGAGGATTGATACTCGCTGAACTTTGGGGAGGAAGGTGATGCCCAAAGCAAAAGAATGCCAAAAAATATTAGAGCCTTCTCAAAGCAGTGATTTAAAATGAACTAATAGTGTCAAATTAATATTCATAAAATAGACCATGTAAAGTTTATAGGTATTTTCATCAGGTTGTTGTACTTATGGCTTTATGGATGATTAGAAATAGTAACTGAAAAATCAAAAAAACAGGTACATGTTGGATGTGTTTATCATAGGAGCAGGCCCTATAGGGTTGGCCTGTGGAATCGAAGCTGCCAAAGCAAATTTAACCTATCAGATAGTAGACAAAGGCACTCTGGTCAATTCATTGTATAATTATCCTTTGGGTATGACTTTCTTTTCTACCTCTAATAAACTGGAGATTGGCGATGTGCCTTTCATCAGCCATAATCCTAAACCCACGAGGAGCGAAGCGCTTGAGTATTATCGCAGAGTTGCCGATAAGTGGCAATTGAAGATCAATCTTTACGAAGAAGTGATTGATGTCAATCCCCTAAACGACTTCTACGAAATTACAACTACCAAGGGTGCCTACAGGGCCATAAATGTCGTTTTGGCAATGGGCTTTTACGATTTACCTCACTTGATGAATATTCCCGGAGAGGATTTGAAAAAAGTCAGCCATTATTACAAGGAGCCTCATCCTTTTTATGGACAAAAGCTAGCTATCATAGGTGCTGCCAACTCAGCTGTGGATGCCGCTCTTGAATGCTATCGTAAAGGTGCTGATGTCACTATGATCATCAGAGGAGATAAGATCGGGGACAATGTCAAATACTGGGTCAAACCGGACATTGAAAACCGAATCAAGGAAGGCAGTATCAAAGCCTACTTCAATGCAACCCCGAAGAGCATAACTGAAAGCCATATCATCATAAATACTAATGATGTCGAAGTCCGGCTAGAAAATGACTTTGTACTTGCCATGACCGGATATGAACCCAACTTCGACTTCCTGGAAAAGATAGGTATCAACATCTTGCCGGATGACAAGTGCGTACCGGTGCATAATACCGAAACGATGGAAACTAATATGCCAAATATTTATCTGGCCGGTGTCATCTGTGGCGGTCTGGAGACCAATAAATGGTTTATCGAAAACTCCAGAATACACGCTGTGAACATCATGCGAAAAATCATTGGGAAAAGTAAAGTTCTGGTTTAACGTAATTATCTGATCAGATAAGCTTAAGACAGGTAGGGTTAATGGCAATTGATTAAGGCAAAGTTTCCTTTTTGTAAGTTCATCAGATATTATCCTTATAATCAACTTTTACAACTTATAAATTCAAACTCTAGAGCACCCCTTTAGAAACTCGTGCCGATCTTCAGCTATTCTATGTAAAAGGGCCTATACACAGATGTACAAGCCCTACAAAAATATTCTAATCGATCTACAAAAGCGTAAAGTGTCACATAGAGATGGCTATACTTGGACTAGTAGCCAAAGTAAGTCTCTTTATCCAGCTTAGTTACTTCTCCGTACTTTTCTTTTACAGAATCAAAGTCAATGTCGTTTTCATTTCCAAGAATGACATATGTCTTGGGTTGACCACTTATGTATTTCTTATTGAAGTATATTACATCATTGAGATGCATTTTCGGTATTTCCTCGTAGAGTACTTTTCGGAGATCGTAGTCTCTACCCATCTTGCGGGCAGAAATATAATTCCAAATCACACTCATATTGGTCACCCTATTGGTGCGCATATCCGTCAGCATTGTTTCTTTAGCCAGATTAAATGCTCGCTCTGATATGGGCATGTCATCAAATAGTTCATTGAATGCATCGAAGGCATCTACGATCTTATCGTTTTGAGTGGCTATGAAGCTAGTCGAAGTAAATGGCTGCGTCGTATCTGATGGCATATTGTATCTCGAATAAGAACTGTATGCCAAGCCACGCTTCTCACGCATCTCTTGAAAAACAATGGCATTCATCCCACCGCTAAAGTATGCATTATACATGTTTACCCTGGGGATAATCGTCTCATCGTAGTCTATGCCTTTTTGTATGGTCTGCAGATAGGACTGATTGGCATCATAATGCGCAAAATAAACCTTATTGCCCGGCGTCTCCTGCACAGTAAACTCTACTTTACCAGGTGTATTTAGTCTTTTCTCAGGCAGATGATGCTTTTTATCAATCATTGTAATGACGTCTTCTATTGATGATGGGCCATAGTATATCACTTCATGCTCATATCCATTCATCTGTCTCAACACATTAATCAATGCTTCGGGAGTAAGAGCCTTAAGCGATTCAGAGCTCAGGACGTTCTTAGCCGGAGAGATTTCGCCATAGGTTGCATAATCCGTAAGCATCATAAAGTTTGCTCTTTGATTAGCCTTAGCGTCGTCTCTGCCTTTATGTATATCGTCTATCATATTGGACAGTGCCTCTTCATTAGGCTGGCAATCTGCCAGTAAGTTTTCGAGCAGCTCTAAAGCTTTTTCTTGCTGATCACTAAGACCGCTGATAGAGATATATGTATTATCACGAGAGGCCGACACAGAAAAGGAACACGCCAACTTATAAAACTCTTGTTTGATTTCCTCAGGACTCATAGTCGATGTGCCCAGGTAATCCAGATAGCCGGCTGCCATGTTGATCATTTTGTCATGATCACTTCCCAAAGGAAAATAATAGATCAAGTTAAATGTAGCATTTTCTTCATTTTCCTTGTATAAGACGTCGATACCAGATTGGGTCTTCCCTCTTGCAATATCAGTGTCGTAATCCAAAAATACCGGCTCTATTTCTTCTACTTCTGTATCAGCGATCATTCTGAAAAAATCAGACTCGACATCTCTATTAATATGTATTGGGGTGATCGGAGGCTTATCTACTTTAGTCACATCTTCCGGTTCGCCCTGACGCTTGTATATTACAGCATAGTTATCCTTTAAATGCTCATTGGCAAACTCTACTATGGACGCCTTTGTAATATCTGACAAAAGGTCTAAATAGCCTACTTGCCTCTCCCAGGGAATATTACGCATAAAAGCATTGGCCATGGTTCTCGCCCTGCCGGCGTTACTTTCATACACTTTCATTTCCCTGAGTTTGAGATTATTAATCGCCGCTTCTAAGAGCCAATCTGGAAAATCTCCGGCTTTTAGTTTCTCAACTTGCTCCAATAGTATGTCTCTCGTTTCTTCAAGGGTCTGTCCGCCTTTATTTCCTGCGGATATGACCAGATTAGAGTAATCATTCATTGAAAAGAAGTAAGATGATGCCCATAGTGTTCTTTGCTTTTGATTTACATTGAGATCGATCAAACCGGCCTTTCCATTTCTAAGCATCAGAGACATCATATCACCTAACAAAGACTCCTCTGTACCTGCACCGGGAAATCGAAAACCAATCCGTACACTTTCTGCCTCGAGACCGACGACATCGACTTCTTTTGGTGTAGTGATTTCATCCTCCGGGGTCAATTCAAATTCAGGTACATCGCCGGGCTCTAATTTTCCAAAGGTCTCCTGTATGATCACAATCACTTCATCCGGGTCAAAGTCGCCAGACATACATACGGCCATGTTATTAGGCACATAGTATTGTTCATAAAACTGCTTGATCGTCGTCATACTCGGATTTTTCAAATGCTCTGCCTCACCCAAAGTCGTTTGTTGTCCATAAGGATGATTGGGGAACAATGCTGTCATCATAGCCTCACTAGCCCTCCTCCCGTCATTGGTCAGTGACATATTCTTCTCCTCATAGACTGTCTCAAGTTCTGTGTGGAATAGCCTGAGTACAGGCGAGCTAAAACGCTCTGCCTGTATGATGGCCCAGTTGCGTATTTGATTCTTTGGTATATTTTCTATATAGATGGTGTAGTCAGTAGATGTACCTGCATTTGTACCTTTTGACCCTATTTGCTTCATCAATTTATCGTATTCATTGGGGATAGCATATTTCGATGCCTCGTAGGATACTGCATCTATTTGCTTGTAAAGTTCTAGTCGCTCTTCCGGGTCTGTCAGAGTCCTGTATACTTCAAAGAGCGCCTCTATCGAATCTATAAGGACTCGCTCTGCTTCCCAGTCCGTCGTACCAAACTTTGGTGTACCCTTAAACATCATATGCTCAAAGTAATGCGCCAAACCTGTCGTCTCAGATGGGTCATTTTTACTCCCAACATTGACGGGAATATATGTTTGTATCCGCGGCTCACTTTCATTAACGGATAGATAGACCTTCAGGCCATTGTCCAGTGTATAAATACGGGCATTAAGTGGATCCCCTTCCACTGTTTTGTATTCTAAAGTCTGCGCGACTGTTAGCATTGGCACTATAGCTAAAAGCGCTATTACGCTTAAAAATCTAATCATCATAATATATAGTTGATGGTGAAAAAATAGGTCTTGACAAGCCTCAGTTTCAATAATCACACTGAAACCCGTCTGAAGAACAGCTAAAAATACGATTAATCTCACCACTAAAAAAATAATCCATGATTTTAACCATCTCTTAGCAATCTATTACTTTCTTTTTCGTTTGCCATTGCTGATTGTTATAATATACAGATATCTTCAAGATTAGCGATTTTAATATTCGAAATTTAAAACCAACCAATTCACCATAATCAACGTATAAGTAATAAGCGCTTAAAGTAGGCGTATTAAATATGAAGAATTGATTAGCTTTGCATTACAAATAAAATAAATTTACCATGCGAGTAAAACTCGGACTACTGATCATATTGTGCATTTTATCTTTCGGCTACCTTTCAGCTCAAGACCTGAATGGAAGAGTATCGGTAGGACTACATACCGGTGTCACCATATTTTATGGTGATGTCAAAAAACACGAATTCGCCCCATCTCTCAGGGATCCCAATGAAGTAAGGCTAGCAGGTGGCTTACAATTAACTTATGCATTCAACCCGTACTTCTCCATGCGATATTATTGGGCAAGCGGATCACTGGCAGGGGCAAGACCTGCACAAAATGACAAATTCAACGCCCGCTTTAATGACCACAGTGTTCAGGCCATGATCAATATGACTTCCATATTTTTCTATGATGAAGATCGAGCCTTTATTGACATATACGGCATGCTCGGCTATGGTCTAGTTGGTTTTAGGACCAGAAGAGTGACCTTCGGTGACAATCGACTGCTTTCACAGTTTGGTTATAGTCGCGACAACCCTAGCGAAGCCATCAAGCCCACTAGAGAGCTATCCATCCCCGTTGGTGTTAGTCTGAGGACACGTGTCGACAGATTCTTGCCAGGTTACCGAAGTTATGGTTGGGACAAATTGGAGCTCATGCTTGACATTATGCTCTTCCTCGTCAATACTGATAAGCTTGATGCATTAGAGACAGGGTCTGGTAAAGACCGATATTCATACTTCAGCTTCGGTGCGGCATATTTCTTCCTGGACTAACTTGCAAAGTCTGTCTACTATGTAAAATTTGTGCTTTTGGGCGTGTCCCTTCGGGCCGGGCTATCCGCTTGTATTCACAGGGCTAGCATAGGGTATCGCAGTAGATGTGAGCGGCTTTTACTTTTAGTGGCTGTGCAAGAGAATATTTTTAGGTAAGAGTTTAATTATAATTTAGCTCGACGCTGAGCCAGAGACGGCTCAGTTCCTTCATTATCAGATTGACGTTTAGTCAATCTGATTGCTTCGCACCATTCAGTCAAGCCATCACATCTACGCTCTACCAACTATGCCAGTCCTGTTCATATCGCTGCTATCCCTCACGCAAGCAAAAGATTGTCAGTTGTCAGTTGTCTGCTGTTTACGCTTCGCTGTTTATGCAAACGATCGGCTATCGCCTCCGTTTGCTGTTTACGCTACAAGCACTCAGTGCTCTCCGCTGTTTATGCTTAAAGTCGGCTGAAGGCTTTCAAGTTCTATTTATATGAAAGCTCCTAACTAACAAATTGCCGAAAAATCTCCAATATAAGCTCTGCTATAAACGCGAGCTTTGCGAGTTAAACATGAGCGCAGCGAAAGCGACCTTTGACTTTCCGACTTTCCGACCTTCAGACCTTCGACCTTATGACCAAAGAGACATATTGGACTATCTTCTTCTTTACAAAAAATACATCAAATAAACTAATGGCTATACCTAAGCTCCTGAGCTCCTATGCTCCCTCAGACCTTCGACCTTTTCATTGCAGATATGATACCATCTAGATAAGTCGGAATCACAGGATTTGGTTAAACAAAAAGCAAAACTCATATCCGAAAGCACACAAAAAACATCGTAGTTCTGTATTTTTTGTCTAATACAGTCAAAAAAAAATGACCCGAAATTTGCCATTGCAAATCCGGGTCTTAGACTAAGGTCTCAAAATAAGAAAACTACATCTTTATATAGACCATCAATTAAGATGGTAATAATGTCATATTAGCGATCGATATATATTTAAACGCATTATATAACGAATACATATTGATCTTAGTTCATATATTGCAATTTTTGTGCCAAAGTGGAAATATTGCACAAAAAATAATCTGATAGCACTTTTTGAAAGGCTGAGTTAAATTTATTCATGCAAATATATGCAAAAACAAACACATTTAACAAGCATTCTCTCCCTTTAAATAACTGATTACTAGAGATATAAAATATTTCTATATATAACCAGATAATTTACAACCTACATAGTTTTAAAAGTCGACCCAAATCGACTAAGGAGTGATTGGCCTGTGTGAATTACTCATAAAAGCTATTTGAGCAATATCAAAATGCTCAAATATGTACCACATAAAACATAAAGACATGTGATAAGGAATGAATTGCTTTGGCAATCAATCTATATGCTTTTCTGTTTCTGATCGAGAAAGTAAAAAGCTGACTATTGAAATGACAAATAAGATAGCTGCATAAAGTAAAAAGTTATCCATAAAATTGAATTTGACTGCTTTATTAAAACAGGCTTTAATTTCAATATGGATGAGTAGAAGATAGGCTGAGGACTATTTACTTCAAATAATCAATTGCAAATATATAAATCATTTATTTAATATATCATACTCAGTGTTATTTTTTTATAATAATGGATCACTTATTTTTTCTGGGGACTAACACATGAAAAGTCAAAAGATCAACAATTGGTTAATCGGTTCATAGCCTTTTTTTCATGATAAAAACATGTGAGAAATACATACATGTGGCAGGGTACATATAGTTGATCTGCCCTTGATTTTATAAAATCTCTTAGCCTTTTCTTTTTTGCTCCAGGTCAAAAAAGAAACAAAAAACCCCGCCGCTGTGATTCTGAAGCTAAAACTCAAGAGC
>SLDF01000176.1 GCA_007125435.1 Saprospiraceae bacterium | reverse complement strand
CAGAAGCTCTGCTATAAACGCGAGCGTAGCGAGTTAAACGGTGAGCAAAGCGAACTAAACGCGAACGATAGTGAGTTAAACATGAGCGAAGCGAAATCAAAGTTTACGCTTCGCTGTTTAATGTCAAGCATTCGGCTAGCGCCTTTGCTTGACGTTTGCGCTGCGATAGCGCTGCTATCTCTCAAGCAGAATATAGTATTTAGCTGCAAGTTTCAAGCTGCAAGCTGTTAGTTAGGTGCATTTTGTTTACGCCTGCGTTTTGGCATTCGCCTCACTTCGGCTGTTTATGCAAACGGTCGGCTATTGCCTCCGTTTGCTGTTTACGCTACAAGCACTCCGTGCTCTCCGCTGTTTATACTTGAAGATGAATGAAAGCTTTCAAGTCTTATTTGGATTAAAAACTCCTTACTAACAAGGTGCCGAAAAATTTTCGACAGAAGCTCTGCTATAAACGCGAGCGTAGCGAGTTGTACGGTGGGCACAGGGTAACTAATACGTTTTACCTTCTACTAAAAGAATCCTTGACACATAATTCTTTTATCTTCCAAAGCGACTTTCGACTTTCCGACCTTCAGACTTTTGACCTTTGACCTTGGACTTTCAGACCAAAAAAACACCTTAGAATATCTTCTTCTTCTTCACAAAAAACAAATAAATAACTAATGACTATACCTAAGCTCCTTCGCTCCTGAGCTTCAGAGCTCCTTTAGACTTTCGACTTTCCGACCTTCGACCTTAGACTTTCAGACTTTTGACCTTTGACTTTGGGACTTTTGACCTTCGACCTTGGGCTTTCAGACCAAAAAGACATATTGGAATATCTTCTTCGATACAAAAAAATATATGAAATAATTAATGGCTACACCTAAGCCCCTGAGCTTCTATGCTGCTAAGCTTCTAAGCTCCTCTGCTCCTGAGCTCCTAAGCCTCTAAGCTCCTAAGCTTCTGAGCTACTTAAGACTTCGACTTTCCGACCTTTGGACCTTTGACCTTTCACATTCTTCCTCCTTTTATCTTTTGCCTTTTATTTTTTGCAAATTATTATCCTCTAGCGAACTCAAGTGTAAATAAAAGAAGTATAAGACCAGATTTATACCTCTTAGGAATGTTGCCGACCCATCATGAGTCTAGTATGTATATATTTTGATGTCTTCATTTGCATATATTTACATATAAATTATTATTTTAGCAAAGTTGGATTTGCTGTTGATGCTATGACGCCAATAGATTTTATTGGATGTATTTTAAAGTGTCGATATTTCTGATGATGCATCAGCGATGTGGAGTGGGTCAAGAGCGCATGCGAGTGAGTCCGCAGGACCGAGCGAATAGCGAGCCCCGAAGCGTAGCGACCCTTCTCCCCAAAGCTTTGGGGAGAAGGGTGATGCCCAAGGCTATGCAATAAATCATCCCCATCATACAAGGCGAATAGAGTCAAATACTATAAGCGAAAGAATAAATAAATGTCAATGATATATAAGTGCTATGAAAACCAAATTAAGACAAAATGAGACGGTTATACTCACGGTAAATCAGCATTGGTTTGTGCTGCTGATCCCTGCTTTGATAAGTGCTGTCATGATACTGCTATCGGTGTTTGCATACTTTTACTTTCCGGATTTTATGATTATTGGGTGGGTAATCAGCGCTGTATTTGTATTATACTTCATCTATAAATACATTGAGAGGAATAATAATCTTTGGGTTGTCACCAACTTAAGAGTTTTAGATGAGTTTGGTGTTTTCTCTGTTAATTCTAAAGAAAGCCCTCTCGATAAAATTCATAACGTATCATATAGGAAGCCTCTGATAGGGCGAATCTTCAATTTTGGTGACGTACATATACAGACCGCCGCGGAGATGGGCTCGACTGTTCATGAGATGCTTCAAAATCCAAGCCTCCTGAAAGATACCATTTCAGAGCAACAAAGTTTGTTCAGACAACAACAAGCTCAGGCATTCAATCAAAATCTGACGACCCCATCTGGCAATAATTCATCTAATAACCCTAAAATCATCTCAGAAGAAATCGAACGACTGCACAACCTGATGGTAAAGGGTATCATCACAGAGGAAGAGTTTAACATGAGAAAAGCAAAGCTATTGGAAAGCTAAAGAGTTGATAAATTTGCATACTTGTGTGTTTGACATATTCAACCCGCTTTGTGGAATAGGTTTTTTGCAGCTGCCTCAGTCAGGTGGGGCCAGGAAAAATCCTATTGCAAGACCTCAATTAAAATTCATCCGTAAAGAAAAACTCGATCTCAGGGTGAGCTTCCTGCACCGTTTTCAAACCCCAGGCCGTCTCTGCCAGATAAACCAATCGACCTTGTTTGTCCCTTGCCAGATCTTTTTTTCTACGATTAATGAAAGCATCCAACACCTTGGGATCACTACATTTGACCCAGCAAGCTTTGTGGAGGTGCATGGGCTC
Source organism: Saprospiraceae bacterium (assembly GCA_007125435.1). Classification (GTDB taxonomy): domain Bacteria; phylum Bacteroidota; class Bacteroidia; order Chitinophagales; family Saprospiraceae; genus SLDF01. Next base: position 12,384 of record SLDF01000176.1, on the reverse strand, counting down.
GTAATTGCATTTTGCGCCATATTCATTTTCTAATCTATATTGAATCACATCAAACTGCAGTGCTCCCACTGTACCAATAATCTTCCTGTTGTTATCTTCCTTAGTGAATAATTGTGCTAGACCTTCGTCCATGAGCTCCAGGAGACCCTTGTTCAGCTGCTTACTTTTCATGGGATCTGCATTATTGACATAGCGAAACTGCTCAGGAGAAAAACTTGGTATACCTTTAAAGTTTAAGGTCTCACCCTCAGTAAGAGAGTCCCCTATTTTAAATGTTCCAGAATCATATAGCCCTATCACATCTCCGGGATACGCTTCTTCGACAACTGACTTCTTGGAGGCCATGAAACTTGTCGGGTTGTGAGATCTGAAGTTTTTACCCAGCCTCACATGGTGATAGTTTTTATTCCGTTCAAACTGACCGGATACAATACGGCAAAAAGCAATCCTATCCCGGTGCTTAGGATCCATATTCGCGTGAATCTTAAACACAAACCCTGAAAACTTATCCTCAGATGGCAAAACCCTTCTCTCCTCAGCATCTCTTCCTAGAGGAGTAGGAGCTATCTCTATAAAGCAATCCAGAAGTTCTTTTACTCCGAAGTTATTAATGGCGGATCCAAAGAACACAGGAGATTGTTCACCACTGAGATACGCCTCTCTATCAAAGTCCGGATATACGGTATCCACCATTTCGACCTCGTCTCTGAGCTCACTAGCTGCTGCTCCACCGATGTGTTTTTCAAGTTCAGGATCTTGCAGATCGTCAAACTCAATCACACCTTCCTCTGCTTGTTTGCCATGAGGACTAAACAAGCAGAGCTTTTTCTCATACAGGTTATACACACCCTGAAAACGCTGTCCCATTCCTATTGGCCATGAAAGAGGGCGGACATTTAGTCCAAGCTTTTCTTCTACTTCATCCAGGAGGTCCATGCCGTCAAGTCCCTCTCGGTCAAGTTTATTGATGAATACAATAATAGGCGTTTTGCGCATTCTACAAACTTCAACTAATTTTTCTGTTTGTTCCTCTACACCTTTGGCGACATCTATGACGACTATGACACTATCTACGGCAGTCAGTGTTCTGTATGTATCTTCTGCGAAGTCCTTGTGACCCGGTGTATCCAGGATGTTGATCTGAAGTCCTTCGTATTCAAAGCCCATTACTGAGGTGGCCACAGATATACCCCTCTGTTTCTCTATCTCCATAAAGTCAGAAGTCGCATGCTTCTTCACCTTATTGGATTTGACCGCGCCTGCAGTTTGTATGGCGCCACCAAACAAAAGGAGCTTTTCTGTGAGCGTTGTCTTACCCGCATCCGGGTGACTGATGATTCCAAATGTCCGACGCTTTTCTATCTCTTTCTGATTGCTCATATGGTATTCTGCTTCTTTGGTGGCAGCGCATAGATTTTTACATTGCTTTAGTGCAATTTTACACATATCATAGCTGCCACGCCTCACTTTTCAAAAACGACTGCAAATGTAGTTAATTCACGTCTAATTATTTCAATTTACCCTTTAGGTCATAAGATAAGCTCAGATAAAGCTTTTAAGGTATTCAACATTCTTTACAGAAATAGCCACAGTGATATGCTATGTGCTCAACAATCCAATAGATATGTTGTATTTAAACTATAATAGCATTATTTTTACCAACGTTTGAAAAATAGTTATACTGCCTTTATTTGATATTTCATGAGATATACCACATTATTATTGCTAAGTGCATTGATCTGGATCAGTCCATTAGGTGCACAGACACTTCCTACCGAAGAGTGGAATGAAACAGACAACCTGCCACGGTATCTGACACCTTCTGAGATGGAGAGGTTAGATGAAATAGGTAAGGGGTTTCAAAGGTCATCAGCCCCTGAAGGTCTGGTGAGAAGCATAGCTGAGTTTGAAAGAATGGAGGGTGCCCTTATTCGCTTCCCATTGGGTATTCCGGTAGCTCTTGTTGCAGCCATGTCTGAGCATGTCAAAGTATACACTCTGGTCAGTGGCAACTGGCAGCAGAATCAAGCGACCAATACATTTACTAATGGTGGTGTGAATATGGAAAACGTAGTATTCATCACAGCACCTACTAATTCTATATGGACTCGTGACTATGGCCCATGGTATATCGCCACCGAAGATGACAAGATTGAAATAGTCGACTTTATTTATAATCGTCCACGCGCTAGTGATAATAATGTGCCAATAGCCGTCGCTGAGGCTACCGATATTCATCATTACAGCATGGATTTAGTCCATTGTGGTGGTAATTTTATGGCAGATGGTCTGGGCATTGGAGCCTCTACAGACCTTGTTGAAGAGGAGAACGGCTTTGACTTAGATCGCATTCTTGAGAATATGTGGGACTTTCTAGGTGTTCATACCTACCATATTACAGAAGATGCTCAGGGAGAGTATATAAGACACATAGATACCTGGGCAAAATTTCTGGATGTAGACAAGATATTAATAGCAGAAGTGCCGGAGCTTCACCCAAGATACCATGTCTATGAATACATAGCAGAGTATTATGCCAATCAAATCAGTTCATACGGGACGCCATTCGAAGTGTATAGGGTATATTCTCCTCAGGGACAGCCTTATACCAATTCATTGATTCTTAATGAGCGTGTATATGTGCCAATTACCAATAGTCCATGGGATGAAGAAGCGCTAAAAGTATACAGAGAGGCTATGCCGGGATATGATGTCAGAGGTTTTACAGGGAGTTGGATTTCTACTGACGCTCTGCATTGCAGGGTTAAGGATATGGCGGACAGACATATGCTATATATCGAACATAAGCCTCTGGCCAAATCCATGGCATATAGAGATACGATAAGTTTGGTGGCTGATATCATTCCTTACAGTGGGGCTGATTTGGTGACAGATAGTCTGTATCTGTTCTCAAGTATAAATGACCAGCCTTATGACACCATACTTTTAGAATCGCTTACTGATCGGTCATTCAAGGCAGATATCGTCTTGAGCCCGGGAGACACTTCTTTGTCTTACTACTTTTATGCAGTAGATGAATCAAGTAAAACGTCTTATTGGCCATTAGTCGGTAAAGATGGTGCCAGACAGACGGCATTTACATATGAACCTGATATTAGGTTTGATCTGGATACTATTATCTTCTCGTATGAAGACATAGACTTCATAGAGCGAGAAGTTGTATTTACGAATCACACGCCGACTATGGTTGCTATTGATTCGATCATTTTGGAGAAGAATGTAAACTTTCCCCTACAAATTTTTGAATCACCTGAGAATGGCGCTACTTTATCGGCAGCAGCTTCTCAGTCTATAGCCCTTGGCTTATCGCTAGATGAGATGAATGACTGGACAATCGAAAAAGAGGCCAAACTCAAAGTCTATAGCGGCTCTATGATGCGATCTGTCCCAGTTATTTGGATTCCGATAGAGTCTACTTCTGCTTTAGGAGCTTTGGACATTAAAGACAACCAATTGAGCATTTTCCCCAATCCTGTCGATCACCTGCTAAATGTGTCAATGAGTGGAGACGTTGACAGCACAGGCATGTGGCAAATCATTGATATTCATGGCAAGTTGCACTTCTCATCACGTGAGGTTGGTCAGTCTCTCAGAAATAATACATTTACTTTAGACATTGGCAATAAGCTCAAAGCCGGAACTTACATCCTCCAATTTGCCGATAGAAGTGGAACGATCTGGCATGGTAGTTTTATAAAAAATTAAAGCTACTGCATCTTGATATGGATGGTTTTTGACCCAAGTGCTATTTATAAGCAATCTTGGATGGCTTGGGCATCACCCTCCTCCTGTCGTCGGCGGGTCGCTACGTTACAGGGCTCCCTGAACGGTCGGCCTCTGCTTCATTTTCATTACGCAGAGTCTGGCTCCTGCCGTCGCCACCCTTTCACATCGCTGATGCATGACCAGAAAAGACTACATTTTGCAATGTGCCCTATGGACATCACTCTGTAAGATGATGACTTTAAACTTGGATATGATGACGGCTCTGATTAAAAGTACAGAGTCTTGAGCATCAGCAGTTGTTTTTTTAATTTCTCTATACTTTTATTCACTCCACACATTTTCAGCGAGTTCAAAACTTCATTTTTAGTCTTTCTCGGTTTTTTAAGCCTTTTAACCATTTTATTGAAAGCTTTACAAGCTAATTCTGGATTAATATCAATTAGATTTGAAGTCAATTCGTCTGGTAATTGTACTTCTAAATCATATTTTGATAGTTCATCTGCTGGAAAGTCCTTTGAGTTGTAAGTGACAATCAGATCTGCGTTGCATCTTATCGCACACGCAAATACGTGTCTGTCGTCTTTATCAGGAAGCTTAAGACTAGGTATCAATTCTTCAAAGTTCTCGACATTTGCATCGGGAAAAGCTAAATTCATTGCTTTAGTTGTCTGATTCAGTTGTTCTTTTGTCAAATCAGATCGATTATCCAATAGGTTTCGTACCCATTCATCTTGAATTACATCAGACCATTTCGCTACAAATAACCCTTCGGCAGCTAGAGATAACAAGATATCTCTGATAGGCGCTGGATATAAAACACAGGCGCCTAAAACATCGTAAATCTCTGCGAATGTATCATTCGTATCCAAGATTTAAGTCTTGTGCTTGATTAGTTAAGAAATCAAGTTGAGCTTCTCGTTGCTTAGCCAGATATTCTTTATAGACAATAACATCATTGAGCAATACCCTTCTATGACTGCCTACCTTTTTAAAAGGAATTTTATTTGCCTCTAGAAGTTTCACCAAGTGAGGTCTCGATACATTTAACATATCAGCAGCCTGTTGTGTGCTTAATTCGGAACTTGAAGGGACAATTGAAATTGTTTTACCCTCAGCCATATTTTGAAGTATGGTTGAAAGTAGTGTAAGAGCTTTTTTAGGAATAGTAATAAACTCTCCAGTCTCATATACTTTTATTTTGACACCTTTCTTTCGGGATGATTTTACACTTTGTGATACGAGCTGAAAATCTCGTAAAGATCTCCTTGCAATTTTTTGGTCTTCTTTCGTTGTTCTTCTGATAACATCTTCCATCATTAATCCTTTTCTACGAAAAGAATCAAAATAAACGAATCAAACAAAATAAACGAAAAGGTTAACACAGAATAACTGTAAATAAGAAAAAAAAATAATGGGAGGAGCAAGTGCTTTAACTTAATCACTATTGACTTCTTTGCTACCCTAGCACGGAGTTCTTTTTATCTCTTTTTATTTTCACCCTGAGAAATAATACCCTAATGGCCTCGTGAAAAATTACCTTTATACTATTCTTTATACTCATTCACCTGCTCTAGCAGTTCCATTGATTTCATTAAGGGTATCCATTCTTTCCCTTTAAAAATGAGTTGAAACCATTGCTTATGTCTGTTTTCATACTTAATATTAAAGAATAACCAAAGGGCGATGGCTGTAAATGAAACTGTAAAAAACATTACCGCTGCCCATTGCAAAGTGCTCCATTCCACGAGCATAGTTTCGTTCCACCAAAAGGTCGTCCAAACAGGAAGTTGCAGAAAAAGAATACGAGTCACCCAAAGCGTTGATATTTTTAGTTTTGACAATGTCTCTTGTGTGTGCAAAATATGGTCAGTTACATCTACCCTGTATATCATGATTAACTGATATAAATAGACAAATAAGGCTATACCGGTCAGCACTATCTGAGCAGAGGCTGAAAACAGGAAAAACTTATTTGCCTCAGAAAAGGAGTTCAAATAGATTTCACCCAACACAATGCCACCAACACCAACCCATAGAAAGCCAACCATAAGGGCAAAGGTTTTAATAGGTTTCATCGAACCTATCATACTATGAACTTTTACCTGAGCTATGTCTTTTGTATTCTCTTTATGTATGACATAGTCCTCTTCCAATTTTTCATTGGTGCTTTGCCATAGTTGTTTTAATTCTAGTTCATTCATTGCTTTAAGATTTTAATTGTGAAAAGCGTGTTTTTAATTGACCTTTGATGCGTCCTATTTTAGTGCCTACATTACTTACCGAAATTCCCAATATCTCGGCTATCTCAATGTGGCTTTTGTCTTCCAGATACAATAACATCAAGGCTTTATCAATCTCTTTCAGTTCGCTGATAAATTGCTCCAGTAGATTTAGGTGCTTTTCCTTTTCTGATGAATCATCAAGTGTAGCTACAGCCATTTGATCTTTTATTCCGGAAAGTCTTTTTACTCGAGTTGAGCTTTTACGGTAGAACGATATAGCGACATTCAATGCAACGCGATACAGCCAAGTTGACATTGTATATTTGTGATTGTATTTGTCCATGGACTGCCAAATCTGAATCATTATTTCCTGTATAAGGTCTTGTCGGTCTTCATCATCCGGACAGTATGCACGAGCGACCTTAAACATAATACCCTTATGTTGATCGATTATACCTTCGAATAGACGATGTTGCTCATTCTTGTCCATGGTTACAACTTTGAATACCAATCTTTGACAAAAGTAAATGATTGTGCATGATGCCTCACTCCATTATGAGAAGCCTTGTCGATCAAATAAAATTCTCCATTACTATTTGTCAAAATCGCTTCTTTTGTAGCTATTGGAGAAAAAGCTTCGTCTTCACCACCCATTAATACAATCAAAGGTCTGTTCATCCCTTTTAAACCCATCACATAATCATCGGGTGTTGAGCTTTTATTAGCTCTGTAGCTATACTTTCGCAAAGGTAGCGCCTCCGGTAAATTTAAAAATAGCACGGGTAAATCGTCATAATTGTGGTTGCCAATCTCATTAAGCATGGTCAAGCCGATTATTCTTTCGATATGAATTTTCATAAATGGCTCTTTAGATAATTTGCCACTGGCTTGTGCTTCCAGAAACGCAGGAGAATTTTGCCCAATTAGTGGAGCGAAAAGCAAGAACCCATCAGGTTGTTCATAATGTGTCTCCATGGCGTATCGTAAAGCCACACCTCCTCCCATGGAATGCCCTGCCAAAATGATTTTCCCATTTGGCTTCTCACTTCGGATTTCCATAATGATATCTGCCAAGTCGTCTACATATTGATTGATGTAATCGACGTCCCCACTTGTACCTTCCGATTGTCCATGTCCACGTAAATCTAGGGCATAAATCTCAGCTCGGGTTGCTTCCTGTAAAAGCCCAGCTGTTTTGTTATACAAATAAGCACTACTAGCCATCCCGTGAATCAATATAATAGTATGATCAGAATGATTTTTAAACCTATAGGCAAACATTTGTTTGCTATCTCTTACAGTAAAATAGCGAGGCTCGTATTTATAAATTTGTTCAAATCCCATCTCTGCGATTAAAGCAGGGTCTGGTTCTACTTGCTGGACCGCTGGCTCAAATATAGGCTCAGGCATATGAATAAGCCTTTTAGCTTCATGTTTCAAACTGTCTCTATTGCCTCCGAAATATGAATCCAAAATACTCTGAGCATTGACACAAGTCACCCCTAACACAAGTAATGGGAAAAAAGTAAAAAATTTAAAATTCGTCATATTGCGATTTTTAGTGAATAAAACTTGTTTATCCAATTATTCGCAAGACCATCCAAAAAATCACAGTTCGTGGGATAATATTCTGGTTTTTCAATCAGACAGCATGGTATTCCATGCTATTTGGTCTCAGAAAGCGCGCTTATTTTCCAGTGATTGTCAATGTTTAAAATAGTAATTAGCTATGATTATTAAATAACAAATTTATATTTTCCGATGATAGCCACCTGTCAAAATTGATTATTGACTACAAAAGAGTAATTCGTAGATTTATATTATCGTGTGAGGGATTCAACCCGCTTTATGCATCGGAAAAACTCTGCTCGCCACCTGAATGTTACAGCAAGCGTGTAATGCTGCTAAACTCTTCTAACAGAAATCTACCAGATTGTCGAGATTGAAATTTCGATTTTGACTAGTTGATTACATCGACGAGATGTAGTGGCGGTGTAGCGAATGCAGTGCTAGACTTGATGAGATCGCAGCTGAATAGGGTCCGAACGAATAGTGAGCCAAAGAAATAACCAACAAATTGGAGACACGCTACAGCTACCTCTAAACCTACAAAGTACTGTGGAATTCCCGACGCGATCACTAATGGTGAAACTATCACTAATAGGATAAAATAACAGATCTACTCACCGACGTATTTAAGGTTGTATATATCAGAGCGACGATCCTTGAGGTTGCGAACTGATCCGAATTCGTGTAGCTCTTTTAGGTCATCGACGTCGACGTCTGCGATGAGAATCATCTCAGTATTGGGTGTGGCTTCTGCTTTGATCCCATTTGTCGGAAAAGCAAAATCACACGGTGTGAACACGACAGATTGACCGAATTGGATGTCCATGTTATGGACTTTGGGCAGGTTGCCGACACAGCCCGCAATAGCTACGTAGCATTCATTCTCTATCGCTCTGGCTCTGGCGCAGTAGCGGACTCTTGAATACCCATTCTGAGTATCCGTCAAAAATGGAACAAATAGGATGTCCATACCCTGATCTGCTAAAACCCGGCCAAGCTCAGGGAACTCCACATCATAACAGATTAATATGCCCACCTTGCCACAGTCCGTATCAAAGGCCTGGACGGCTTTGCCGCCTACCATCCCGTATTGTTTCACTTCGTCAGGCGTCGGATGTATTTTGACATATCGCTCATAAGTGCCATCTCTTCTGCATAGAAAACCGACGTTGTACAAGCGGTTTCTTTCTACGACTGGCATGCTGCCTGTGATGATGTTAATGTTGTAAGAGACGGCCATCTCGATGAATTGCTGCTTGAGCGGCTCAGTAAAAGTGGCAAGGCTTCTTACGGCCTCAGCCACTTCCATATGGTTGTAAGCAGCCATAAGAGGCGCATTGAAAAATTCAGGGAATAAAATAAAGTCCGCCTGATAGCCGGAAACAGCATCTACAAAGAATTCGACTTGTTCGATGAGTTCTTCGAATGTTTTGTAGTTCCTCATTTGCCATTGAGCTAGCCCGAGACGGACAGAAGTCTTTTTTTGTTCTAGTGCCGAAGTTGTCTTTTGGTAGTAGATGTTATCCCATTGTAAGAGCACAGCATATTCCCTTGAAGCTTCATCTTCAGGCATGTAGCCTTGTAATATTTTCTTGACGTGAAAGTCATTAGACAATTGGAATGTTAATACCGGATCATAAATTTCTTTATTACGAACCCGTTGAATATAGGTTCGAGGTCTTATTTTATCAGCGTATTCGCCGTAGTTTGGTATTCTACCGCCCAACACTATGGCCTTCAAATTGAGTTCTTCACACAGTTCTTTTCTTGCATCATAAAGCCTCCTGCCCATCCGCATGCCGCGATAATCCGGATGGATAAAAAGCTCAATTCCGTATAATGTATCGCCGTTTTCTCTATGTGTACTAAATGTGTAATTACCAATGATCTCCATGTAGGTATGATCATCTCCAAACTCCTTATAGTTTACTATTATGGATAAAGCACAACCTACAACTTTCTCATTAGCCGTGACGGCAATTTGTCCCTGCGGAAATATATTGATGAGCTTTTCGATTTGCTCTTTTTTCCAATATGGGTTTTCCCAGTTTTTGTAGACACGACCAAGAATCTCATGAATATCGTCAAAGTCTTCAAGCTTAAGAGACCGCAATTCTATCTTTTCAATGTCTTCTTTGATCATATGGTATTTTTTTCACTAGATGGAATTAATATGCTGTAAGTATTTGTCATGATTATCAAGTAGCAACATCATAATGTGGCATCCCCTAAATTAAAGGCGGTATTTGAGGTAGCCAAAAAGGCGTGACTATCCACCATTCGTATAATCACTTATTTTTGTCACTTAAAACCATTCGACTAAATTCTCTTGCTTAATGCAGTTTATGAGTTGTAGCTTCGGTACAATATGACGTCATAATCGACGGTAAACATACAATCATTCAATATATTTTTTCACAAAAAGTTTACATATCATCGCAAACAATGCTATACATATTATAGCTTATGTCATATCGTTATTAATTAGTTATGAGTACAATAAGGGTGTTTTTAGTGGTCGAAATGAAAAAAAATAAAAATATCACTTATCAAAAAGTATTTATATGTTGATTAAATGTATATTTACATCGAAACCTATATGATATGAACGCTTATATATCGCATTTACTCAAGGATATCGAAGCGGCCAAAAGTAACTCTAAGGCTCTCTTGTCGACAGAACTACCTCGCGAAAACTGGCTTGATGATGATAGTTTACCACCATTGGGGTATACCATGGATATTACTTTAGGAAGTATCTTGGATTTATCCATTGATCAATTTCCTCCTGCCAGTCAGCTTGATACTTACCTAAAAGAACAAGTACTGGCTTCCCTGCAAGCGTTATATAAAAACCTTAATGTCACACTTCAGATTCCAGAAGATGAATTAACAGTCAATGAGCTGTATACTTTTTACACACTGGCTTTAGAAATGAAGCCGGAGGTAGAGTTGAATGGTATATTGTATATTGATTTTTGTGAGGGAGAACCGTCAACCTGCTTGCTAGGTGCAGCAAATTGTACATGTAGAGCATGGCAAGACTTAGACGATGAAGATAGAGAAGATCAATGGATATTGAAAGAACTGCAATTGCTAAAAAAGGAAGTTGACAATAGATATGTGAATTACCTCATAACTGATATGGAGGAAGTATTCAAGCCATATCAAGAGGATACACCTATATATATGTTATTAAATTATGAGGATGAAGTATCAGACCTCATATTCGGTCATCAGACGAAATCAATTGCGGATTGGCTTGGTGTAGACATTAATGCTTTCCCACCTGCTGATCAAATCAATGAGGTGGAAGCACTTGCACTTGCTAATGCCTTGTTTCAGACCTGGAGCTATGATGATTTATTGTATTACAATATACTTTCTGATAATAATGCCTTTGTCAGGTATCAAACTGCTTTAGACTTTTTTAGACTGGAGGTGTATTTCAATGGATTGGATGAGTTTTACAGTCAGGAAGCAAATGCATGGCCTGTTAATATAGATGACGTCAATTTTAATTGATAGAGAAGTTTATACCTGGCTTTTTCGGCCAGCAAACATATAGTGTTAGAACAATATAAAAATGCCGTAACCATTTAAAATGATTACGGCGTTATATATTTTATGGGCTCTATTGAGCATTATGCTTCGATCAATTCTTCTGCTCTCTTTTTGGCCAATGTTGCTTTAAGTTCTCTCCATTTAGGCCCCATTAGCTTGTTCATACCTTTGTCTACTACATAATGCGTTGCAATATTGTACATGCCCTTTACTTTCCTAAGTACAGAGTCACTTGATCGTAAACTTATGGAATAACCAAAGTCAGTATACTCTATGTAATGCCAGTGCCCACTTGGAATAAAGAGTGTTTCACCAGGCTGAAGCATCACCTCATATCCCTCAACAAGCTTAAGAGCCGGGTATTTTTCATAATCGGGATTGTTGACATCAATGTATGATGCCACAGTATATGGATGGCGATACAAATTGCGGGACTGCTCTTGTGAAAATAGGACAACGCGTTTGCGACCGTGGATCTGATTTAAAAACACATGCGACATGTCAATGTCATAATGAAGTGCAACATGTGAACCTTCGCCTCCGAAAAACATAAACGGAAACTGCTTAATAAACCCATCCATGATGGTATGTGTAGAAAAATCATCGCACAACTCAGGAGCGTGTCTGAATATATTAAATAAAAACATTCTCAAGTCCGTAGGACCGCTTTCTAATGTAGATAAAAACTCACGAAAGGTCATGGTCTTATCAGGTACCATGTAACCTTTACCGGGTTTGGAGTAATTGGCCGAAAAGACCGGTACCTTTAAGTGGCCATACTTAGATTTAAAAAACTCTACTGACCATTTATCCTTGGCGGCCCAAGGATCCATAAGATCTGTGAATACTACAGGTGTGAGAGAGGATAAATATTCATTTGCAAAACTTTCTCTTGTGAGCCCCTCCCTTCTATCTATCTGCTTAAGTTTCATACATTAACAATTTTGAGTTGGTCAAAGATAATGGTTCTATGAAATATTACTGAAAAAAATTCAAATATCAAACACCCTGTAAACATCTTACATGTCTAAAACAGTTCCATTTTCGTGCAAATCTGATGTAAGTTAGTTGCTATTTATAATCAAACTAAATCAATGGACTTTATGTGCGGCCCAAGGTTTTATGTACCCAATTCTGAAGATACAAAAAAGATGCTTATTATGGGTCACTTATTATTTCTGGGGAGTAGGTCTTAAATTATACAGTTAAGAAAATAGATTTACAAACAGTATAAATCTATACTAGCTGCGTTTGCTTATGACTTTTGGCTGTTCTTCTCTTT
>SLDF01000306.1 GCA_007125435.1 Saprospiraceae bacterium | reverse complement strand
TGCGAAGCAATTTGGTTGACTTAATGTCAAGCAAATAGTGATGGAACTGAGCCGCCCCCGGCTCAGCGTCGTCGTATTCTAATGAGAAGTCCCTATAACGAGCCAACTAATAAATTATAAAAAAATACAGCCGTCTCTGGCTCAGCGTCGAGCTAAATTATAATTAAACTCTTACCTAAAAATATTCTCTTGCACAGCCACTAAAAATAGAAGCCGAACATCATCTGTAGCGACACTCCATAGAGATGTAGTGAATACAAGCGAATAGCCCGACCACTATCTCGACCTCAGGAGAGATAGTGGTCACGCCCAAACAAAGTTGGAAATATGCAAAATTCTATGTGACTATTTATTGAGTGTCTTTAAGATGTCTCGGGCGTCATTTAGCTTGTAGTGACCCTCTGTGTCTATAATGTTCTGCAATACAGCCTTAGCTGAATCGATGTCATCTCCCTGGATGTGAGCTAATGCAAGATACCACTGTGAGGCGTCCTTCATGCTAAACTGGTCGATATCGATAAGATAGCTGAAAATACCTACTGCGTCACGAGTCTGACCGGATGCCAAAGCGCTCATGCCGAGGTAAAATCTAGCCTCATCAGAAAGGTCACTTTCTCTGCTCAATGTGGAGACAGCCTCTGTAAATTCCTGATTATCATATTGTTGCATGGCCGTCGAAACACCTTCGCTGATTGTCTCATTCGGTGTGACTTCATGTCCTCTGTATGTATCGGTAAGAACATTCGGGAAGGGCTCAAAGTAAGATGCGAAGACTCTGTCTGAATCTATGGCTTCTGTTTGTTGGTTATCCCATAAAAAGTAAATCCCTGCCAATGCAATAAGCAAAAGCAGGATAACGATGACCCACTTACCTTTTAAAGGTCGTTTCTTTTTGGGACTGTCAGATGTCAGTAACTGTTCTGCTCTTTGATTCAGAGTCGCTATGATGTCATCCACTGAACCGCCCTGTGCTTCAAAATCCTCTAAACCTCTCTTTGCCTTATCATCAAGACTGTTCATTCTTTTCTATTTATGTTGTCAAACATGATTTTTAAATTTCGCTTACCGTTCTGTATATACGATTTGACAGCTTTGTTCTCAAAGTTGTATGCTTTCTCAATATCGGCATAAGACATTTTTTTGAGATAAAAAGCTTCGACGCAGACTCTTTGTTCGTCCTGTAAATCTTTGATATAATCCAATAGCTGATCGATAAGCTCATCACTATATTCCCTCTCATCGTTGTTTTCCATAAAACTTTCGGAAAATTCTGTCAATTCTGTAAAAGATTTGTGGTCGCGTAGTCTTTTGAGGCAGGTATTGCGGCAGATACTCATCAACCACGCTTTGTAGTTACTGATTTCCTTTTCGTCTATTTTTTTGAGCACGATCTCATACACATCCATGACAACATCCATAGCCCTATCTCTATCCGATAGATAGTAATAGGACAAACCAAACAAGTCACCGGTATACTTCTGAAAAAGTGGTGTCAACAGACTTTTGTCCTTGTTGGTTTGGTAGGATAGTATGATGTCCTCATCCGTCATATAGATATAGAATAGATGTACTTGGTTTTAAAACTTAAAGTTATACTGTTTTTTTTAACTATGCTCAAAACATGGAGTAAAAAAAATTATGACGATTTCTTAAGCATAGTTTTTTGAGGAATCTTTTATTCATATTGGCTTATGTTAATTCATGTTACATTCGACGGGAGTGTATTTCATTTTATATCTTTGGGCATCACCCCGCTCCTTACGTCGCGCGGTCGCTACGTTCCAGGGCTCCCTGAACGGTCGGCCTCTGCTGCACTATCGTTACGCAGAGTCTGGCTCCTGCCGTCGCCACCCTTTCACATCGCTGATGCATGAGTGGGAAAAACAACACTTTCAAATGCAACCATCCGACTGCACCAATAATTGTATAATAGCAAAAACAACTGGCTATATCCATATACTATTATATCTATACAAACGTTTGGTGTCGACTGTTGAAAACGCAAGCTGGATAAAAACCAACCTCTAGCGTGTCACGCGAGTTATTACAGGGAAATCACGTGTTTTTGAAGGATTTTCTCATTGGATTATATTTGTAGCACGGATTTTGCTGTTAAAGCTTTAAGGATTATTGAGTTATAACTGGATAAAACATATAAATAAAAACTAAATACGTGTTGAGCACATTAAAATACATTTGTTTTCTTGGTTGTCTGTTGACGGGAGTGACCTACGGTCAGGTGCATCAGGTCATCTCTGCCGGTGGTGCTTCAGGCTCTACGAGTCAGATATCAGGTGATTACACCATAGGCGAGACATTTGTCACGACGATGACATCACAGCTCAGTCAATTGACACAGGGTTTTCATCAGACCGACCTTATATCAACTTCTGCGCGTCAGTATATTGATAATATAGTTGAGGTAGACGTTTTTCCCAACCCTTTTCAGGATAGGCTAAACATAAGACTGGATGAAAATATAGTAATAGGTATGATCCGAATATTTGATACGAGCGGTAAAATGGTGCATTTTGCAACTATTAACCACCTATCAGGAGAGGTTGTCACCATGGACTTGAATCATATCAAGCCGGGCATGTTGATTTTGCAATTATTTGACGGTCAATTGTCACCAATTAAGTCAGTTCCAATTATAAAACTTTGAATTATGTTTTTGAGAATTAGTGTTGTTATCATATTACTATTTGGGCTATTATCAAGCGAAGCTCAGATTCCATTTGGGTTTAACTATCAAGCTGTCATCAGAGATAATGATGGACAGGTTATTTCGAATCAGTCAGTCAGTATTCGTTTTACCGTATTGCGGATCAATACCAACAATACAGTATATCGAGAGATCCATCAGACAGAGTCAAATGAGTTTGGCTTAGTCAATGTCGTAGTAGGAGAAGGAGAGGTTGTAACAGGTAACTTCAATACTGTAGACTGGGCCAATGCTGGATTGAAGATGAGAGTAGAAATAGATCCGTCAGGCGGAGCCTTCTTTGAATTGTTTGGAGAGACAGATTTTCAGTCCGTACCTTTTGCACTGGCAGCAGAGACAGCTGTGAATATCAGCAGCAATGCAAGGCTATCTGCCAATCAGATATTAGGAGGAGGCGCACAGCAGGGGCAAGTCCTGAGATGGAATGGGGTGTCCTGGGTGCCTTCAAATGAATCTGATGCGACACTGACACTTAGCCCAAGATTCAGTGGTACCGGTGCATCGGGAAGCCCTCTTGATTTAGCCAGTCAAGGTGCTGCACAGGGGCAAGTCCTCAAATGGAACGGCAATGCCTGGGCGCCGGCTGATGACATGGGTTCGGAGCTCACAGCAGGCACTGGCATCCAGATCAGTAATAATGCAGTAAGTGCAAGAAATACAGAAGCCCTTTGGAATGCTAATCAATTGAGAGGTCGCTCTATAGCAGCCAGTGCCCCATCTAATGGACAATTTCTTGTTTTTGATGGTATAGCCTGGACACCCACAACTGTAAATGTGGGCCTCACTTTACCCTATGCCGGAACCGGTGGTAACTCTTCTGATCCGGCAATCAGAGTCACCAATAATCAAGGTATTGGTCTTCACGGTAGAGGTAATGTTGGTGTGAGAGCCACCAATACCGGTAGTGGGCCGGGCACAGCAGCTCTAGAACTTAACAACGGTGGTATCATGGTCAGTGGGTCTAACCGTCCTTCATTTCAGGTGAGCGGCACTGGTAATATAGCTATCAACAGCCCATTGTCCAATAATAACCCAACGGCGATGATCCAAGTGACGCAGATTAATCCTAATCCCAACGTCAATGAGCGCGCTTATCCATTTTCGATAACGTATAATTTTCAGGAGCAAAGATGGTTTATCTTATCTGATCCTGATGTGTCATTGAATTACAATGTGTTTATTGTGACGCAGTAATCTGGTGGCGCTCTGTTTCCTTGGGTGCATTTCAAAATGTCGACTTTTCCACTCATGCATCAGCGCTGTGGAGTGGGTGGCGAAGCGAATGCGGAGCCAGACTCGATGTAGCCTTAGCGAAATCGAGGCCGAGCGAATAGCGAGCCCCGAAGCGAGTCTGAAAATAGTCGTCGTATGATCTAAGTCGCAGCTATTTTGGGTGAGATCGAAGAAAAAAAATACGCGCATAGCCATAGGCTACACTTGATGTCGTCTGAAAAGAGCTAGAGCTTAGAGAATTTTACTTTAGACGAGTGCTGAAGAGAGAGCATAGCCTCAAGTGCTACGCGACCGA
>SLDF01000026.1 GCA_007125435.1 Saprospiraceae bacterium | reverse complement strand
CTCAAACGTTTACGCTGCGTGGACTTTATCCACTCCGCTGTTTATGCTTGAAGATTACTGTAAGCTTTCAAGTTTTTTGGGATAAAAGCTCCTTACTAACAAACTGCAGAAAAATTCTCAACAGAAGCTCTGCTATAAACGCGAGCGTAGCGAGTTAAACGGTGAGCAAAGCGAACTAAACGCGAACGATAGTGAGTTAAACATGAGCGAAGCGAATTCAAAGTTTACGCTTCGCTGTTTAGGCAAACAGTCGGCTATCGCCTCCGTTTGCTGTTTACGCTACAAGCACTCCATGCTCTCCGCTGTTTAGACTTGAAGTCGGCTGCAGGTTTTCAAGTTCTATTACCATAAAGCTCCTAACTTACAAGTTGCCGAAAAATCTCCAATATAAGTTCTGCTATAAACGCGAGCGAAGCGAATTAAACGCGAGTGAAACGAGTTAAACATCAGCGCAGCGAATTTAACGCGAGCGACAGCGAACAAAGTTTTCTTTCAAGTTTTATTGGTTGGTTCGGTCAAGGTGTTTTGTCACTATTTTTGCTTCTTTGAGGGCAAAAATTGCACCAAAACATTGGGTAATCACTTTACAAACCTATGGCTGACACCCTGCACTAATATGTTGTCGCCTCGCTGAGGCTTGGATCCAGCTTTGACCTCGAATCAGGACAACCAAAGCACCTCGCACCGTTATAAGATTATTTTCGCCTTTAACAAGTACAGTGCAACACTTTTATCTTTTTCCTTTTATCTTTTATCTTCCAAATCGACCTTTGACCAAAACACCTTCCTTCATTGTCTCTTGCCTATCTTCATCATTAATTGTATTGATCTTCTATGTGCAGCTATTTTTGCTTATCTATTGCCAAACCTAGTTAAAATGTATTAGTTTTGGGCTCTTAACACAGCAACAATAATGAGTATACAATTATCTCGAAGAGTAGTAGAAATGGAAGAGTCTGCTACATTAAAAATGGCACAGTTAGCCAGAGAGCTAAGGCAAGAAGGTCATGATGTCATTGCATTGAGCTTAGGTGAGCCTGACTTTGATACACCGGATATTGTCAAAAATGCTGCTAAAGCTGCATTGGATGACGGTTATACAAAGTATACACCTGTACCCGGCATACCCGAGCTCAGAGAAGCCATCTCGAAAAAGTTTAAAAATGACAATGACCTTGATTATTCATCGGCTCAAATTGTTGTTTCAAACGGTGCCAAGCAATCCATTGCAAATGTCTGTCAGGCATTATTGGATGAAGGAGATGAGGTTATTGTTTTTACACCCTATTGGGTGTCATACATTGCTATAGTGAAACTTGCTGGTGGTGTCCCTGTATGTCTTTCAGCCGGAGTGGAGGATGACTTTATCATTTCAGCAGATCAGTTAGAAAAAGCGATCACGCCCAGAACAAAGATGGTATTATTTTCTACACCTTGTAATCCAACAGGAAGTGTATTCAATAGAGAGAAACTCTTATCCTATGCTAATGTACTGAGAAAAAATCCCAATATTGTAGTAGTCTCTGATGAAATTTATGAGCACATTATATTTGATGGCGAAAGACACACTAGTATTGGATCTCTAGAGGGAATGATAGATCGCACGGTGACTGTTAATGGCTTTTCCAAGAGTTTTTCCATGACAGGTTGGAGGCTTGGATATATCGGCGCACCATTGGCTATTGCCAAAGCATGTACAAAGATTCAAGGGCAGTTTACATCAGGTGCCAATGCCTTCTCTCAGAAAGCAGCAGTTACAGCTCTAGAGCAAGCTTATGGCGAGGCTGCGGAGATGCGTGATGCTTTTAATCAACGCAGAGATTTAGTACTACGATTATTAAATGATATTCCCGGTCTTAAAACCAATCAGCCAAAAGGTGCTTTTTATGTGTTTCCTGATGTATCATCATACTTTGGCTTGCAGTCGCCGGATGGTAAGATCGAGGATGCTGAGGACCTGTGCAGTTATATCCTTAAAGACGCCCATGTGGCAGTTGTCAGTGGTGATGCCTTCGGAGCACCGGATTGTTTCAGAATATCATATGCTGCTTCAGAAGAGCAATTAAGAACAGCAATTTCGAGGATTCAATCGTCACTAATTAAATTGAAGTGATTTACAAAAATAATCAACTCTGAATAAAAATAAAGACAATGGATAAAAGCCTTAATGAGTTAAGAGAGAAACTAGAGCAGTCGAAGTTGGGAGGAGGAGAAAAGAGAATAGAGGCACAGCATAATAAAGGCAAGCTAACAGCAAGAGAGCGTGTAGAGTTACTAATGGATAAAGGTAGCTTTCAGGAGATAGGAGCATTGGTCACGCACCGGTGCAAGGATTTCGGGATGGAGGACCAGAGGGTGTTAGGCGATGGTGTTATTACAGGCTATGGCACCATTGACGGCAGGTTGGTTTATATTTTTTCTCAGGACTTTACCGTTTTTGGAGGTTCATTGTCCGAGACACACGCAGAGAAGATATGCAAGATAATGGACCTGGCTATCAAAAACGGGGCTCCGGTGATAGGGCTGAATGACTCAGGTGGAGCCAGAATCCAGGAAGGGGTTAATTCACTTGGTGGCTACGCCGATATATTTTACAGAAATACACTGGCGTCTGGAGTGATTCCTCAGATAAGTGCGATTATGGGGCCTTGTGCGGGTGGAGCAGTGTATTCGCCTGCCATTACAGATTTTACAGTCATGGTTGAAGAGACATCTTATATGTTTGTGACCGGACCCAATGTGGTCAAGACTGTTACCAATGAAACTGTATCTTCAGAAGAATTGGGTGGTGCTTCCACGCATGCTAAGAAGTCTGGCGTGACCCATATTACAGCTGCCAATGATCTTGATTGTATACTTAAACTTAAGAAGCTACTGAGCTATATCCCACAAAACTGTGAGGATACAGTACCTGACGAACCTTATGAGTTGGGAATAGAGACCCGCGAGTCTCTCAGAGACATAGTTCCTGAAAATAGTAATCAGCCTTATGATATGAGGGAAGTTATCCACGGTATTATGGATGATGATTCATTTTTTGAGATTCATGAGCAGTACGCAGATAATATAATTGTCGGTTTTGCCAGACTAGCAGGTAAAAGCGTAGGTATTGTTGCGAACCAACCCTACAGTCTTGCGGGAGTATTAGATGTAGATGCTTCGAAAAAAGGAGCTCGATTTGTCAGGTTTTGTGACTGTTTTAATATACCGTTGTTAGTACTGGTAGACGTGCCTGGATTCTTGCCAGGAACAGATCAGGAGTGGAATGGGATCATCACTAATGGCGCGAAACTTTTATATGCATTCAGTGAAGCTACAGTGCCGCGTATTACACTGATTACCAGAAAGGCTTATGGAGGAGCTTATGACGTCATGAACTCAAAGCATATCGGTGCAGATTTAAACTATGCATGGCCTATGGCCGAAATTGCTGTAATGGGTGCAAAGGGTGCCAGTGAGATCATTTTTAAAAAAGAAATTGCACAATCAGATGACCCTCAAGCAAAACTTCAGGAAAAAGAGAAACATTATGCAGATACTTTTGCCAATCCTTACCGGGCTGCTGCCAGGGGATTTATTGATGAAGTAATCGACCCTGCAGTAACAAGAAGCAAGCTGATTGCAGGCTTCAATTCTAATGCTAATAAAGTTGTATCTCTTCCCAGAAAAAAACATGGTAATATCCCTCTATAAGATTATACTCCTAAATCAACTGTTTTATGGTTACTAAAATACCTACTTTTCTCTCACTTTTTTGCCTGAGTCTTTTTTTGTCGGCTCAGGAAGTAAAATGGGACATAGATGACATCATAGACCAATTTAATAATGCTTATTTAAGAGACTTAGGCCAGGCAGATTCGCTGATCAATGATATTCAAATGTCACTTGAAAACAATGCAGATGATAAGGTCGAAGCTTTCATGTATTATTTCGAAGGTTTGACGGCATTAAGAAGAATGGACTTTGTAAAAGGCATGGAGAAGTTTAATAAGGCTATACCGTTATTTGAGTCTCAGGGAGATTATTGCAACTTACAGAATTGTTATTTTAATATTGCTACTGTTTTTGATGAGTTGGGCGATGACATCCGGGCAGTTAATTATTATAGACTCTCAGAAAGTATCAGATGTGACTACGATGAAGATGGAGAAGAGAATCTTGAGTTGTTGTTCAATCTTATGGCGACCTATCATTCAATGGGGTTGGATACATTAGCCAAGAAAAACATTGAAAAGATATTATCGCTCAACTTGACATCAGATGAAGAAATGTATTTTAAAAGCATGGCGATTTATTTTCAAGCTCAATATGCTTTGGAAGAGTCTGTTGACACTTCACTTGCGATGAGCCTATTTAATAAGGCCATTGATTTGAATAGATCATCGAGCCTTATAGACTCTAAACATGTTATTTTATATGCGTCTTCTGACTTAAGTGTGTTGCACAATATACTAGGAGATAGGGAATCAGCAAGTTACTATTCGACCCTTGTCGACAGTATACTTAATCAATTAGATTATGAAGATTTGAATCTGATATCATATCACAGATTCAACGAACTGGAATCATACCTTAACACTGGTCAGATTGGTAAGATGCAAGTTGGTTTGAGTGAATTTTATCATTGGATAAATGAACACCCTCAGTTAGCTTCTCGTAAGAAAGATATTTATAGACTTCAAATTTCTTTATATGAGGAGATGAACAAACCTGATAGTATTCTTAAATATACAACTCAACTATTGGAATCTATAGAGCAAGAAAAAAAGGTTGAATTAAAGTATCAATCTTTGTTGCTCGATTTGGATGATCAAATTAGAAACCTTGCTTTAATCAGAGAGGCTTCTATCAAGAAAGAAAAGCGAATGATGCTTATCAGCATAGGTGCATTAATCATTGTTCTCTTAGTTGCATTTATTGCTCTAGCTCAAAGAAATAAACAAATCCACATAAAAAGGTCAAATAAGCTACTATTAGAAAAGAATGCCATCATTGAACGCAAAAATGAGGAGCTAGAGGAGCTAAACCAAGAAAAAGGCCAAGTCCTGAGATTGTTATCACATGATATTCGTACGCCATTATCTAATATGAAAGGAATACTTGAAGTCTATTCAGCTGGATTGCTTTCTGAGGAAGAACTTAGGGAATATACAGATATGGCTAAAAGCAATCTTGAACAATTGCAAGAAAATTTGGACAATCTCATTAAATGGTCGGTTAGTCAGCTCGAAGGCATAAGTGTGAAAGCAGGATATTTTGAGCTGAAGTCGTGTGTTCAGTTAGCCATAAACTATATTCAGATACAATCGGAGTCTAAGGGCATCGAGATTGTGGTTTCAATTTTTGACGAAAAAGTATATGTTGATAGGGATCACCTGGAGATTATAATTCGCAATTTGGTAAGCAATGCTATTAAGTTTTCTCCGAGAGACAGTATTGTAGCAGTTTCTAGTAAACGCCTGAGCGATGATCAACTAGAATTGAGTATTGAGGACAATGGGGTAGGTATGGACATACAAAAATGGGAGCAAGTGAAGAATACAAGATTACAATCTACAAAAGGTACAGAAGGCGAGTCGGGCTATGGACTAGGTCTTAGTATCGTTCATCAGTATGCGAAACTTAACCATATAGACATTCAGGTCAATAATAAAAAAGAAGGTGGGACAGTATTTTACCTCAACATTCCCACTACAAAGCCAATCGGATGATTTCTCACAATGAAAAACTTTTATAGCTGGAAAAAATACTTTATTAATTGTTGGCAAATTGGGTAGCCTAAGCCTTCTTTGGGTTCAAAACTTTGTTAATCACTTTTACATAGAACCTTATCATATAGTATAGGGTATGAGAAAATGAAACTAGAAGGTATTTTCTCATGAAGTACTGTTTGATCATCGCTGTTACCAACAATGCAAATAATATGGCATAAGCTGCACCAATAAATCCAATAGTTGTAATAAGAATTAGTGATGCACTGAGAGCAACGATAAAAGTAATAAGGCTGAGCATCATGTTAATGTATGGCTTGTTCATGGCATCTAAAAAAACGCCTGCCTGACGATCGAAGGGCTTTATCAGCGACACTAATACAATTATTTGCAAAAAAGGTACGGCATTCATGTACCGATCACCAGCCATGAACCAAATGATTTCTTTTGAAAATATAAGGCACACAATTACCAAAGGCAATGAAAGAGCGAGCATTGCACCAATAGACTTTTCATAAATGGCTTTTATCTCCATTTTGTCACTCGTAGGATTAAGACTTGCTGCCTTTGGCAGACTGATGGACGTGATAGCAAATACTGGCACCTCTATGAGATTGAGAACTTTTGATGCTGTATTGGCCATAAGCAACTTGCATAGGTGAAAGCAAAGCACCGATTAGTAGCTTGTCTAAGCTGTTGTAAATGACTGAAATCAGATTAGTACCAAAAACAAACTTACCGAAATGAAATATTCGCCCAATCCAAAGCTTACTTGGCTTTTTGTCAACTGATAAATCTTTCCACGTCATTATCAAGACGGCTAGCGTTCCAATAAGAAGGGATATATTAAATACCCAGGCGATATCTATTAAAGAGGGACTATCTGCATAAAAGTAAGCATATATAATATAGCCTGTAAAAGGGATACTTTTAAATAAGCCGCCAATAAATAAAGCTCTGAAATTGAGCTTAGCTTGCATGATGATAGTACCTATGGTATGCAAAGCCATAAAAGGTAAAGCAATACAGTGAATGAAGATGATTTTTGATAAATTGGCTGCATTGAGCCAAACCTCTATGTAGCCCGCACCTAGTAAGAGAATAAGAATGATTATAAAAGTCAGAAAGAAACTGAGGACTAATCCCGAGGTCAGTATTTTTGAATAAAACTTATTGGATTCTGAAAGTATAAACCTAATCATGCCATTTTGCAAGAATCCGGTTCTGGACATATCAATAATAGCATAGATGCTCATAAATAAGACCCAAATACCAAATTCCTCTTTTGATAGCATTCTGACTAAGCACAAAAAGGATATAAAGCTGAAGCCAAACTCGCTGATACGATTCAGACTAGAATAGGCCCCCGATTTTACCCAGTAGTTGTACTTCATTCTACAATCTGTTCAACTCTCGCTTATAAGTTTGTAAAATATCCTTTGCAGATTGTAGATAACTGAACTGTGGTGCTCTTTCAAACCCTTTTGATTTAAGTTGTCTCACAAGGTCACTATCTGTGCTTAGGGTATAAATGGCATCACTTATTTCCCCATAATTTTTGGGGTCAACAAGCAATGCAGCGTCTCCTGCTACCTCAGGCATTGAGGCTGCTTTAGACGTTATGACTGGCGTGCCGCATGACATGGCTTCCAGTATAGGTATACCAAAACTTTCTCTGAGAGATGGATACAGAAATTGTTCTGCTTTCTGATATATTGCAGGTAAATCTATATTTGGAATATAGCCAGTAAGGTGTATTTCAGGCAACAAATCCTGAGCTTCAATATCTGAAAGTATTCGCTTTAAATTTTCAATACCGAAATCCGGCATCACTAATTTTGCGCTTAGTCTGCCTTTTTGCTTTAAATTCCAAATTGCTTTAATGACGTTGATTAAGTTCTTTTTAGGATCAGTATTGCCTAGAAATAAAATGTATTTATCCGGTAATTCATATTTCGATGTAATAGCGTTTGCTTCCTCGTCGCTGACGGGCTTAAAGTGATTACCGACACCATTGTAGGTAACGACGACATTGCCTTCATTCAAACCGAAGTGATTCATGATACGTTGCTGCTCGTACTTTGAGACCGTAAATATTTTTTTTGCCTTATTGACAATGATTGGTACATTCCACTTTCTGTAGATATTGCCGAGCCTTTGGTACCATGAACCTTGTGTCAAGTCCATTTTTTCAAGGTAGATGATGTCGTGAAGTGTGACAAAGAGTGGTACACTAATATTAACCGGGGCAGTATTACTGGTGCAATGTAGTAAATCACATTTGTAATGCTTTATCGCTTTGGGTAGATGGATTTGTTCCCAGATAGGGTAGGAGGATTGACGAAGCGGAACCAGTTTAAAGTTTTTTGTTTCTTTTATAACACCCTGGTCTTCTTGTTCATTTATAAAGATGAAGTACTCGTTTTCTTTATCAATTTGCTGTAAGCATTGAATCATGGCAATGGCAACAAAGTCCATACCATGTTTTTTCTTTCTAAATATCCGCTGTGCTTCTATTCCAATCCTCATAATTCAGGTTTGCGTCAATTAATATTGTTTGCTGATATACGGCTTGTCATTGTGGATTTTAAAATGTTTGAAGTGCCATATGAATCCTCTCCAATAAGCTTTAAGATGGCTCCATTCTCTACTCTTCATAAGTGTCAGAATGTTTTTTGGTACAGCGATGAAGGTATAATAAAGCATGGTTATGAAAAAAATCGGCCAATCTACTTGCCTTCTAAGATAGAGCAGCCGGTTTCTGCTGAGGTAATATGTTTTCATAAGTGAATTTTTGCCAACCGACATCGACTCTTTGTGGATGATTTTTGACTGGGGCTCGTACCATATGTTGTATCCTGCTTTTTTAATACGTTCACAGTAATCCATCTCTTCGTAATATAAGAAGTATATCTCAGCCATGAGACCTACCCTTTCTATCACAGGTTTTGGCATGAACATAGCGGCGCCATGAGCCCTTTGTGTTATAGTTGGGGTGTCGTATTTACCTGTATCTTTCTCATTAAAACCGATACCGTGGCCTCTTCCGGTGATAGGGCTTATTTTTGTATAGCCGGCGTATTGTATGATATTTTGATCTTCAAAATATACCAATTTGGGACACACTATGCCCACTCGCTCTGCTGATTGACATCTCTCAATAAGGGGCTCCAAAAAACCAGGTTCTACCAGTGTGTCATTGTTGAGTAAGAGAATGTATTCACCCTTAGCAATTTCGATGCCCCTGTTATTCCCCCCTGCAAAGCCCTCGTTAGTCTCATTCATAAATAGGGTGACATGTGGAAATTGTTTCGAGATAGCTGATGGATCCTCAGTAGAAGCATTATCGACAATGATGATCTCTACATTGGGGTAAGTCACCTGATCAAAGGATTTAATCATCTCCACAGTCTCATGAAGACCGTTGTAATTTATTGAGATGACGGATACAAGTGGGTGTTTATTATCTGGCATTTATTCTGATTTGAGGCGACGGTCAATATATGGACTTATAAATAAAAAAGCCCAAGAAATATAAAGAATTATTCCTGTAGGTATTTGTCCTAATATTGGGTTGCCATAGCTGGCAAATGCAATTCCAATATATCCAGAATGCAGAGCCATCATTTTATATCTCAATTTTTCATCTTTTAACCGCCAGATGATGACAACACCTGCAAAAATGATCGTTATGAGCATAGTCAAATGTAAGCTCAGACCTACAATGCCCGTTTCGCCCCAGATTTTGACATACCAACTGTCTGTAGGTGTTTCAGCAAGAAAAGTGCCTGGTGAAAATCTCAGTCCCCAGCTGCCTGCTGTGCCAATACCTCCACCGAATGGCCTTGTCTTTAGATACTCTTTATATTTCTTTTGATTAGCTAACCTGACCTGAAATGATGCATCCTCAGGGTTGAGTGCTGATCTCATACGTCTCACTTCATAAACATCATTAAGTATGGTCGTGTATCTCAATCCACCATATACTGACCCAAGTACTATCAAACCTAAAACAAGCAGTTTGAAGTTTTTTGTCATAAAGAGGAATGCGAGAAATCCCGCAGCAGGAACAAATAAAGCGCCTCTTGTGCCGGATATCATCATTAAGTAGAAGCTTAAAGCCGCTATGATACCAAAGATGACTTTCTTATTAAAATTAAATGGTCCAAGGAGAAGGACACCGGCGCATACAAGCATATGCCCCATATGGGCACCCATCTGACCTGCATCAGAATACAGTGAAAAGATTCTCAGTTTTCCGCGTAAAATGTGCGTTTGTTTAGGACCGCTATTAAGCCATGCCCATTCTGCGTTGTCTAGGCCAATAAACTTTTGTTTTATACCCCATATACATGTTATCAATGTAGCTCCAAAAATGAAATAGAAAAAGTAGTTAAGGTACTTTGGCTGGTCTAAATATAATAAAGCAATTATTACAGTAAGAAACATGTATAGTCCTACACCTCTGACAGCATAAAACCATGCAACAGTACTCCGCGCTTCAGGGTTAATGATCTGCAATAGACAGTAACCAAACCAGATTAAAGTAAAGTAAACAAGTAAGTTTTTCAGGTTGTCTAGCTTTGGCTTGACTTTTGGATTAAGCACTGCCGAAATGATGGTTAATAAAAGAAGAAAGTCTACCGACAAACCCAGTGGCCCGGGGAGGTATCGTGCAATACCCACAGCAAAAAAAGAAGCTAAAAGTGTTACAAATATACCGTTTGCCGGATGTTTGAAGATCAAGAAAAGAACTGCTGCTGCTATGGGAATAACAAAAAATACCCCTAATCCCAAAAGACCCATTGCAGAAATAAACCACCCTATAGCAACTGCCGCGAGAACTGAAGCCAGAATATTTATCCACAAGCCTTTTTGATACGATAAGGTATTCATGTACTCATTATATATCAACTCTTTTTAAACCAGCCCTTCTTTTTGGGTATAGATCCATAGCCCTGCTCCATATCAATCAGTGACATTTTGTTCAATACAAATATTGGAGCAGGTATTTCAATATTGTCATAATTGGATAGTAATCTCTTGTCCAATCCATTCCATTTCCTGTTGGCATTGATAACCAAAAGCGAAACATCTGATTTTTTTATGATGTGAGTAGGGACACTGCTTCGATTGAAAGAGTCCAGGACCAGTATGATGTTGTCATAATTTTCTGGCGACTTATCATTATTATTAATGAGTTCTGAAATGTTTCGTGCCTTCAGAATGTTGAAGTTGTCTGATATTTTCAGCCAATCTGTTTTTTCAGACTCATATTTGTCATTATCTTTATAAGAGATAACAAGGTTCCTATAACTCAATTCGTCTAGTTTTTTGACCAGCTGCTTAACAACAAAGTTTTTACCTTCACCTTGATGATGGCTGAAAAGTGTAATATAAGTTGCTCTTTCCATATCTGTGTAAGCCACAGTCAGCTTATATTTGAGTTGACCTATGATCTGTCCTGTTAATCCATCCATAAGTAACTCCGCATCCACATTAGATTTTAACTTTTTGGTATCAGGGAATGTACCGGCAGCATTCAAACCGGTTGTCTCCAGTGCGCGCTCTAATGTCCTTATCTTAGGGTCTAATAACCTGGTGCCTATGATGATACTGACTATCAGTAAAAAACCTGCCATGAATGCACCAATAACCAAGAGCTTTCTTTTAGAAGTTAGAGGTGCAAGAGGATAAAAAGGTTCATCAATGACCTGTTGGTTTGTAGACATCTCCAGATCATACTTTTTGAGGTAAGCCATATTAAGCCCATGTAGAATGGATAGATACTGGCCTTCATTTACAGTGACTTCTCTTTCGAGCTTATTGAGCTCTGCACCTAATGGTGCAAACGCTGATATACGCCTTGAGAGACTTTGTCTGCGCTCTTTCATGACTTCTAATGATTGAACCTGATTTTCGTATTCCACTTTTAGCTTGAGCCACTCATCCAGTATGGTCTCTCTTGAAACGCCTTCTTTGGTATTGGTCACTTCAAAGACCTGATTGGATCGGGTGTCGATTTCACTTTGTACTTCTGCAATGTCATTTCTGAGGTACCTAATCCTTTCGGCATTGGGGCTAGGTTGAAGTCTTAAGCTTTCCAATTCGTTTGACTTTGAAATGAGAAGTCTTTGAAGACCGATCAGCTCATCTAAAACTTGTGACCTTGTATTGAACATATCAAACAACTCCTCTATCTGCTCAAGATTGGACTCTGTTCCTGCTTTTAATCGACTTGCTAACTCTTCGTCCCTTTCTTGCTCTAGCAAAGCTATGTCAAGATATTTTCCTTGCTCGTAAAAGTTGAGAATATTGTTTTGGGAGATAAAACCTTTTAGCCTGGCCTCAGCATCGTCTAGCTTTCCTTTAGCTATTTCTAGTTGATTCTCGAAATACTTTATGGCGTTGATGTTTTCTTCTTCTTTCAATAAAGCGTATTTGTCCATGAATACCTCGATGATATAAATCAAAGTGTACTGACAAATTCCCGGATCATTGGCTCTGTATACAAGCTCCATCATATCACTTGAGGCCCTTCTATTGGCTCTCAATCTGTTTAATATGTTAAAGATGCCATAGTTCTCACTGTCTCTGAGCATTTGATCAACGAAGAGCAAATCGTTCTCTTTGCGCTCTTCGACCAGATTGTCGTAAGTTTTCTCAGGATCACCGGGTACAGCTATTTGCTGCCAAATACCTTCAGGTATTTGACTCCTTAGGTATTGATAATTGCCCTTGGAAATAACTGTTGAGTCCGGCTGATCGAGGCTCATATGGAGTGCCATTAGTTTTAAACTGGCCTTTTCTATAGTCTCTCTTGATCTGATCAGAATGACCATATTGTCAAACATATTGTTTGATGTATAGTAATCCATTCTCACAGATTCACCTACGGAGCCAGTTCGGCTGCCGCCAAGACTCGTGTAAAGTAAGGCTCCGGATTCATATTCTCTCACTTCATTTTGAGAGAAATAGAAAACGGCTCCTGCTAACATTAGCGGAAATAATATTAGAATTAGCCAATTTCGAAGCAGAAGGTTTATGACTTGATTTATACTCATTCTAGACCTCCATTTTCAAATTCTGACATATCTATCATGTGCAGCGGCTGTCCGACGAGCAATTCCAATTTGTCCAGGGCCACCAGAAACTCTTTTTTAGCTACCTCAAACTGGGTCTTGTTGATGGTAAATATCTCTACTATACGCGTATAGTTGGTAATGTCCATATTGCCTACCCTGAACTCGCGCTCAGAAATGGTCATGCTTTGTCTGGCTTTCTCTGCCATATCAAATCTGAGATTCATGACTTTTTGAGACAGAATTAAATCGTGGTAGTGCTCGACCACTTTATTGTGCACTTCCAGAGCTAATTCATCGGTCTTATACAGCTGAGCTTCATACTCTTGCTTCAACCATTTTATTCTATCTTTTCTAGTCGTGAATTCGTAGAGGGGGATATTAACATTTACTCCTGTTCTATATCCATTGGCTATGTTTACAAAGTCCGATTCTACAGTACCAGTCGCAATTAGTGCCTGATTACCATATCCATAATTAAAAAAGCCGTTGAGGTGTGAGGTCCATGTTTTTTTCTCTATTCTTACTTTCCTCTCAAAAGCCTTGGCCAATTCAGCATTGTAATTTACTGATGGATGATTTTTTGTGGCTGTTAAGAACAAGATATCTAAAGGTGGTATCTGGTCTTGGATGCTTTTATTTAAATCATAGATGAGTTGCTCGTCTTCTTCCTGTATCTCTAGCTCTTGACCCCATGATAGTATAGGCAAATGCAGAAGCATTAGTGCTAATAAACCGGCATAAACTGCCTCCTTGAATAGACTCAAATTAGTATTCAATATTTTGATGTAAACCTCACGTTTTATGGTAGTGGTTATCAACTGACCATGTTCTTTAAATTTCATTGTCCATGACTTTATCATAAGTCAATAAGTATGTATTGCAAATATTATGCCTTTTTTTATTCAAAGTTCTGAGCCATTTTTTGAAGACGCCTACAATGGCAAAGGTTTAAAAGTAAAGTCTGTGTTATTTCTTTGACCTCTAAAGTCAAATAGCCGCATTTAGAATTACTATTTAGTGCATGTTTCCGGGAGAAAGCAATAGCTGCCATACTGTGAAACTTGATAGTATTGGATAATACATGCAAAGGAGCAACTTTCTGAAAAGACCTACTTGTATTTTTGGTCACCTTACTGATGATACAACTTGATTGAAGAGCATAGCTGATAAAAGGCTACATATAAATCCCCCCCCCTGGTATTCTGCGTATTATCACCAATATGACTCGATCAAAGGACCAGTAAAACTTGGAAGAGAACAGAATCTTCAAACGACAAGCTACAAGCCTTAAGCTACAAGCCTCAAGCTTCAAGCTGAGCTCTCATGCACAACAAAAATCATTCAATGCCTTGTATCAGCATCGACTAAGTCCTGATTTGAACCCAATACTAAGAATGCTTTGTCAATCCAATAATGAAGGAACCGAGCCGCCTCTGGCTCGGCATCACTGTATCTGAGTGAAAAATCGCCATAATGAGAAAACTAGTAGATGATAATAAAACTTAGCCGCCCTCGACTTAGCATTGACTGTTCTATAATTTAAAACCTATAATAAGGATGCTCTTCAAATCAACAACAAAAATATTACCGCCTCTGGCTCAGGATCCAGATCATCTATTAAAACCTGCTTGACTATCTTAATCACTAAACTACATATCGTAAACGTTTGAGAAGGCGAAGCGAATCTCAAACATTAAACAGCGAAGCGAAAACAACCCGTAGCCCACAACTGACAACCGACAACCGATTGCTTGCGTGAGGGATTAGAACCCGTTTTATGCATTGGAAAATCCCTGCCCGCCACCTGACGATGGCAGCAGGCGGGTATTACGACTCCGAATGGCTTCAAAATAAGGCGCTTCGCTTGATTTCGTTCAATCATCGTAGGAGCGACTATGGCTCATTCACGAAATCACTTATTTTTTTGCCATTCGAACTCTCATTACGAATTTCCAATATATAAACCGGGTTAGCGATATGAGCAGGGCTGGCATAGGTAGTGGAGCGCTGGAGGGAGGGGCTTGACTGAATGGTGCGAAGCAATCAGATTGACTAAATGTCAATCTGATAATGAAGGAACTGAGCCGCCTCTGGCTCAGCGTCGACCTAAATTGTGACTAAACCCATATCTAAGAATATTCTTTTGCACAGCCACTAAAAGAAAAAGCCACTCAAAACAGCAGCGACACTCTATGGCAGACCTGTGAAT
>SLDF01000192.1 GCA_007125435.1 Saprospiraceae bacterium | reverse complement strand
GTATACCACCGTCGCCTACGACGGGCACACCAGTTTTCCTGATTGCATTTTTGGCATTGTAGATAGCTGTCAGCTGAGGTACACCAACACCTGCTACTATACGCGTGGTGCATATCGACCCGGGGCCTACCCCTACTTTGACACCGTTGACACCGGCATCTACCAGAGCCTGTGCCCCTTCGCCTGTAGCAACATTGCCTCCTATGATCTGTAAAGCCGGATATTGGCTTCTGATCTCTTTTATCATTTTTAATACACCTACAGAATGTCCATGAGCCGTATCTACGATGACCACATCCACCCCGACTTTGATCAAAGCCTCTAGCCTGTCAAAAGTATCTGCTGCTATCCCCAGGGCTGCACCGACGACTAATCTACCGTGGGTATCTTTACATGCATTAGGATGATCTCTTTCTTTGATAATATCTTTATATGTGATCAAGCCCACCAATCTATTGTCGCTGGCAACTACCGGCAACTTTTCAATTTTATTAGTCTGCAATACCTCCCGGGCTTTATTGAGTGTAGTGCCTTCCGGTACAGTAATGAGTTCTTCCGAAGTCATGATGTCAGTGACCGGCCTATCGATCCTCGTTTCAAATCTCAGGTCCCTATTGGTCAGGATACCTACCAGCTTATTATGGTTGTTCACTATGGGTATGCCACCAATTTTATGCAGAGCCATCAATGCCTGTGCCTCTCCCACTGTCGCATCCATTGTAAGGGTCACAGGATCTATGATCAGGCCACTTTCGCTTCGCTTGACAGCGCGCACGTGCTCAGCCTGATCTTCTATGCTCATATTCTTGTGGACAATACCAATGCCACCTTCACGAGCAATCGCTATTGCCAGTTGCTTTTCAGTGACGGTATCCATAGCGGCGGATACGATCGGCACATTTAGCGTAATGTCAGTGGTTAATTTTGAAGATAAATCAACTTCTCTCGGTAATACCTCAGAAAAAGCAGGTACTAATAAAACATCATCAAAAGTGAGTGCTTCTGATCCAAACTTATTGTCTGTGAAATTTCTATTTTCCATGCGCAAAAATAGGGCAATTTTCTTTGCTTACAAAAAAAATGAAGTGGATTGTGTAAGGGAGGTCTGTGTATTTGGTGTAGTGAGAGTGTTATTGGGCTATAGTTGGGAAGAATGTAATGCTTTTATGGCTTTGGGCATCACCCTCCTCCTTTCGTCGTCGGGTCGCTACGCTCCGGGGCTCGCTATTCGCTCGGTCCTTCGGACTCAATCGCATGCGCTCTTGACCCACTCCGCATCGCTGATGCAAAAACAGATAACGGCATTTCGAACTGTATCCTAGCGGTGATACAAAAATCTAAATATTTCAATACAACAAAAAATATCAGATTTTATTTAATCCCAAATTGGCATAACTTTGCACTTATATCTACGTTAGATTTACATGTTCAAGTCTTGCAGGAACAATATATTTGATAGCTTGATAGGGATATAAAGCAGCATTGCCAAAGACAACTTAAAGTAGATTTAATTAAAAAACTGATTTGACTTAACAAACATAAAGAATATGAAGGTACTTTTGGATATAAATGAAGACAAGGTAGATTTCATTATGGAACTGCTCCATAACTTCAAATTTGTGAAGGCCAAGCCCCTTACCCCATACAAGGCTGAGGTACTGGAAGGATTGAGGGAAGCGGTAGAGGAAGTAAACCAGATCAAGGCAGGGAAGAAAAAGGCACAACCTTTAAGTGAGTTTCTCAATGAGTTATAAGGTAGAAACTATTGCCCCTTTTCGAAATAGGGCTAAAAAGCTTATTAAAAAATATCCTTCCCTTAAAAAAGAACTGGCTGAGCTTGGTTCTAAGCTTTCCACTAATCCTACTGCCGGAACGGCTCTAGGAAATAACTGTTATAAAATACGTCTGGCTATTGCTTCCAAAGGTAAGGGCAAATCGGGTGGTGCAAGGGTGATTTCGTATTTTTATATGACTGAAAATACTGTTTTTCTGCTTACCATCTATGACAAGTCCAACCAAGAAAAAATTTCAGACAGTCAAATTACAGAACTTCTTAGGTTCATACAGTGATTAAACTGAACTAAATATGACCAATCACTCCAATTCTTAAGAGATGTAAAAAAAACATTATAACTCTTTCTATCGAAGTGATCTTGAAAATCTCTGACGCACTAGATATCAACATTGATTTTCTGGTAGGTAAAACAGACCTGGAGCTTGATTCCCAAACCCTCAAAAGAATCGAAGCCATTTCCTCTATGTCTGAAGAGAAAAGAAAATACGTGTTCAGCCTGATCGATATGGCTATCAGGGATTATAAAACGCAAAATGCTTATGCTTCTTAAGAAGATTATCAATAAAATAATTATCAGAGACTACCACTTAGCTCATTTTCAATCAAATTTAATCTACTTTTAAGCATAGAAGCATATTCAGACGTTGAGGGTACTTCAACTGGATAATAGTCCTCTACAGGTTTATTATTTTCAACTGCAAATACCCAGTCGTTCATTATGTCAATATAACACTTAATTGCTTCTTCTGCAGATGCAGCACTACCAAGGTCTATATAAGCAGGAGGAATATCTCCTACAACCATCCACAAATACTCGTCAAGATCCGGATAATTACTTTTTATCCTAAACAAAAACACACATAAAATATAACCCCAAGACAGACCCAACCACTCTTCTTCAATTGAAGAACACCAAGGGTGACTTAGAAGATAATTTTTTGCTTCAATTGATAATTCAATAATAACTTTATCATCGTTATCTTTATTGGAAAGAGTACTTAAAGACTCCAAACTTGAAATTAATTTGGTTATTCTATCACTACTCATTATTTGTTAATTTTTTCGTGTCTGTGCCCACCTCTTATACTCCCCTGGTTGTACATGCATTTCTCTGTGTTGTAACCATGGTTTTGGCTCAATATTTCCAACTTTGTTTGTCCCCCAATCTTTTAAAGCTTTTTTATGACTAACGCTTTGATTTCTCCCAACATACGGATTAGCTCTTCCATCTGATAAAGTTTTTGGCTCTTTCGGCCATGATGAGTTATTCGCCTTTTCCCATTCTTTTCGTAGTTTACTTGATGCTACTCGTTAAACTGTATTTTCACCTTGTATGTGTAAGGTTTGAGAAACTGTTCCTCCAGTTAATAACAAACCTGTACAGCCCAACATTAAGTAGATTTACCATGTACCTCACGAAAACCTGGAGTTGGGTTCTCTTTTTGATTATGTATATTGACGGGACCAGAAGTAAATTCAAGTTCTACATCAAGGCTATATTGCTGGATATAATCTGCATACGGAACTCTATCTAAATTAATCTAGGTTATGTAATCGGTGACATCGCCTCCTCTGTCACTTACATGCTATACATTTTCAATTTTACCATCCTTAATAAATACCTTATATTCACTATCTACACTTTCCCCATGTCTCCCATCAGGGTCGACAAAGCTCAAAGGATTGTTCAAAATGTAGGCATAAGGGCTTGTTCCGAGGTTCGCAGGAGAATCCGCCAACGGATCCACCCCCATAAACCGCCCAATCTCCGCCATATAATACCTAAACCCATAATCATACAACCCACATAGTATTAAGTAAGCTGAAAGATATTAAATTTTATTCCTACTTCGAGCATGCCTCGCAAAGTTTTGCTCGGTTCCTTCCTTATCGAGTGACTCTGGTCACTCGATTGCCGATTAGCATCGGCACCAGTCAGTCATCATTGTAAAGATACCTATTCTCTTCGTCTATCTCAGGGTTAAAGTCCAGTGGCCAGACATCTTCCCACTTCATACCGAAGGGGTAGTATATAAATCGCTCGACTACGTCATATAGTTCCGTTTGGATTTTTGGGGTAATGGGGCGGCTATGTTTTTATCTCCTATCTGGGTTGTGTGGTAGATTTTGGTCGTGAGGGTCAAATGGATTTATTCTTCAATTGATAAAGACTCAATCTGAGCTTTACTTAGGCCTAATATGCGGACAACATGGGCAGGATCTTCACCCGCTTTAAGCATCATGATGGCTGCCTTTTCGATTCCCTTCTCCATTCCTTTCTCCATTCCTTTCTCTATTCCCTCTTCGACGCCAAGCATATATTGTGTATCCATGGCATTTTTTAGGTCGCGATGCTTTTTCAGACTTTCTTCATATGCTTGTCTGTCTGTTTTTTCCAATTTTAACAACTCTGCTATGCTCATGACTTTCTCAAATATTTTGTGTTGAAGTGCTTCAGGGAGACGCTCTAAAAACTCCAATCGTGTTAACAAATACATCCATTTCTCAAATTTAGTTTCCAAGTCCTCAACATTTTTATTGAACTTGGGCG
>SLDF01000146.1 GCA_007125435.1 Saprospiraceae bacterium | reverse complement strand
TTATGCATTAGGGTTTCGTAGTGAGGGTTAAAATCGACGAAGGAGATTCACGAATGCCATAAAAAATATAAAAGCAATATGAGTAAATGGCGATAAAATAAGTGATTTCGCGATTGAATCATAGTCACCCCTATGGTGAATGAGCGAAATCAAGCAAAGCGCCTTATTTTGAAGCCATTTAAAGCCGTAATAGAAATCGCTAATGCATAATGCGGGTTTAAGATATAAATGAAGGTCATCTCTAAAAAGTTCCAGTCGTCTATCTCTCTGTCGAAGAGTGAGAGCACACCGACAATTTCCTCAACTAGGGTCGCAGGACTATCCCTCCATTTCTAAGCCATCATAGCTGAGCTCATCAATGTATTTTGTATTGACATGATTGTTTCATCCGATAAACTATTCAAAGCTACAAAGACATGATTGATTACAGGTAAAAACTCTCTTACAGATGATGGATACTTTTTAAATAAATCCCTTAAATGGGGTTTCTTCCATTTGCGTTGTCCTTGATAATAAATGATGGGTATGATCAGTTTGAGAGGTTCACTTTTTCTAATGACCTTCATGTAATGCGCAAACATGTAATACCCTATCTGAAGTAGCACATGCTTATCAGGGAAGCTTTTATGTTCGAAAAGTAGGACCACATCTACCTTTTGATCTGATGTTTTAATTACAGGCACTTCAAAGATTAAATCTGAGAAATACTCCTTCAGTTCTTTATCTATTTAGGATTCATTCAATACTTTTAGATCAGCTAGGTCAAGCTGAGAGGACAGCTCAGAGGGTAAAATGGTCTCAAAAGAAGCCGCAGCCCTCTTCGGGTCGGAAAAAGATGCGCGTACAAACTTGTCATGAATATTGTGGATGTCGTCTTTCATATCTAATCGAGTAAGTTCAAATATAAAGTATTTACCGCAAAAAATCTAGACTCTCTTATTCACAGTCTATATAATTTTGAATCATGTAAGATTAGTTCTTCCTAAGCTTTCGTCACTTCTCCGTTTATAAAATCTTGATTTGGAAAGATCTTGAACAAACAGTTCTACCGCTGCTCGCTTTGAAAAACTCTTTTAAGCTTCTTGGTTCAATTCCAGAAAATGGTCTTCTTAGATGATAGCTACTATAAAAGTACAGGTGATCCGTCTTATCCACGATTCGTCCGTATTGACGGGATGACATATTTCCTTGCTCAACACTAAGTTTATATTAGACTATAATGGATAGCGACATTTGAGCGAAATTTTCAGGGTAAGATTTTACTGGTTTTTTTATCCAGCAATTCTATTTCGTTAGCTTGATTAACGATTTGGTGGATGATGTGATCTAATTCTTTTGAAGACTGCATCAGGTACTCTAAATACTTTTTCTGATTCTCTTTGGACTCGAGCTCGTATTGTTTTAATAAATCACAAAGGCCCATTATATTTGCTATTGGACGTCTCAGCTCATGGGATTGTTGCCAAGCTATT
This sequence comes from Saprospiraceae bacterium, assembly GCA_007125435.1. GTDB lineage: Bacteria > Bacteroidota > Bacteroidia > Chitinophagales > Saprospiraceae > SLDF01. The sequence goes on along the minus strand of SLDF01000146.1, from coordinate 13,715 downwards.
TGGCGAAGAATTTCATTCTGTCGAATGACTTTGTCCTGGTTTTGTTTTAGCTCAGTAACATCCTGTAAAATCACTAACACCCATTTTTCACCTTTGACGGTAAAGGTATTGAGGCTGATGTTGGTACAAACCTCCTCACGATCTTTATCACATACAAACATATAGTCTCCAGACTTTTTACCTTCAAGGTTTTTGATGTATTCTTCTTTTAAACTGTGATGCTTGAGCTTGTACTCTTCAGGAACTAAAAAGTCCATAGTTTCACCCAGGACTTCGTTTTCAGTGTACTTAAATATCTTTTCAAATTCTTCATTTACAAATTGAATAGTACGGTCTTCGCTAACAATTATCAATGGATGCGGTATAGCCTCTATTGTTTTTTGTAGTCGCTGTTCGCTATCTGCAATTTCTAATTCTTTTTGCTTGATTAGTGTGATATCCCTGGAAATAGCTACGACCTTATTATCACCGAATGGACTGATTCGTACCTGATAGGATTTTAAAACACCATCCATCTCTAATGTGTATTCAGCATTGGTTGTCGTTTGTTGTGATATAGATTTTTGAATACAATGGGTTAATAAATCTGCTACATTGGAAGGCATTATATCTACAATGCGCTTTTGAAGAAATACTTCTGCCGGAACATAAAGGTCGCTTTTCTCAGCATGATAGTCCAGATAAGTTCCTTCTGCATCAATAACAAAAAGAAGATCAGGAACACTGGACAGAACAGCCTTTCTGTAAAGGTCACTTTTTTTGCGCTGATCAATATCCTTGTTATTCATGGAGAAAGCAAATATATTACCATCTACATCGTATACAGGATAATAACTAATCTCCCACCAAAACCCTTTGATTTCAACCTCTCTTGCCATAATCTGACCAGCTAATGCTTTTTGAGAATCCTCCAGGAATTGTTCTACGGTCTCAGGAAGTGTATAGTCTAGAATTGAAACCCTCTCTTCTAATTTCTTGCCTAATACTCTTTCTACATTATTTTTTGCTGCTTTATTGGCAGATAGTACAGTATAATCAGCACTTATCAATAGGTTTCCATCCTGGGTGCTATCCAGAATAGCTTTTAACTTTCTCTCAGAGTCTATAAGTTTTTGGCGGTCAGTTTTCTCCTTAGTAACATCTTTGAAAAATACCGTAAGACCTTCTGTTGAGGGGTAGACGACGGTGTTAAGCCATTTATCCAGTTCCGGATTGTATTCTTCAAAGGTCACAGAAACTCCATCCTGCATGGCCTTTCGCAATTCTTGCGGATAATTACATGCCGATGGCTCCCCCAGTGCTTCCCATATAGTAACACCCAGGAGGTCTTTTCTGGACTTGCCAAAATAGTACTCGGCAACTTTATTGACTTTGATAAACCGCCAATTGCGATCTAGCTGGTAAAAAGCATCGGGGATGTCTTCTATGATGGATTCTACCTTTTGGGCCATCAGCCTGGCCTGACGACTCGCCAACTCCGATTCAGAAATATCGTAGCCGATACTCATGATACCGATAGGTGTACCATTATGATTCTTAAATATAGAGAACTCCCACTCTGTCCAATAGAAATTATCCTGCTTTGTATCCGGCTTTCTGATACGAATGGTAAAAGTCTGATCCGGATGTGCTAAGCATTTGTTAACGGTTTGTATGCATTTGTCAACATCATCAGGATGAACAGTATCCGTATATGCTTGTCCAATGAAGTTCCTATTTAAAAAAGAAAAACGATCCGTAAAAACATTGTTGACAAATGCGTATTTACCATCCATATCTATGACTACGACATAGAAAAGCTTAGTTTGCTGCAAAACGTCAGGAATCAAGGGTTTTATGTCTTTATCTTTCATTCTATGAATTCACTCTTGAGAGATAAATGAAGACCAAACTTTCATTGCTTCCTCATAAGCATTAATCGGTGAATCCGTATCTATCAAGTTGATGTCTGCATTAATTTAAAATCAACCTTATGACAGGCTTCAGCGTGTCATAAGGGCACAATCTGAGATAAATATATGAACTATATACCAAAATATAGACAAAATGAATGCATAAGTGATGAAATGTATAGATTTTGTGATGGAATATGCAGGAGAATTCTTTCGACCTTACCCAAATAACATGTAATTTTTGACTTTATCAAGTGAACATGAATTGTGGAGTAATCGAGCCGCCTCTGGCTCGGCATCACTTTACCTGAATAAAAAATCGCCATAATGAGTAAGCTAGTAAATGATAATAAAACTGAGCCGCCTCTGGCTCAGCGTCGACTGCAACAATAATAAAAAACGGAATTAAGTTTAATCTTGTGAGCTTTCAACAAAACTAAAGCCACTAGATACATAGTGACTGCCCATGAGTCAGTCAGGAATACAAGCGGATGGCCCGGCCCCCCAAAACTTTGGGGGGACACGCCCAAATCTTTCAGTCCACATTTAATGAATTAAACATAAATAAACTGCAACTCCAATCATGCCTGATAACAAGCTGATGTGCATGGGTAATATCATTAACACTTTTTAATGCAGTGTTATCGGTTTGTTAGTAATTACTGTGGGAAAAAAATCGTAAATTTTTACAAAAATTAGAAGCTATGATGAACGTAATTTTTTCTTTGCTATTAAGTACACTTTTCATACCGGTCAACCATGTAGAAGCGCCACCAAATGAGACTAAGTACGAATACATACATGTCTCTCTAGATTTGGCAGGCCTTACAAGCAATGGCAATAGAGCACGCGTTTTCTCGGATGAAGGTAACCGTCTTTTTAATAGGAACCACCTCAAGGACAGTAATGGTAATGTGATCCGCTTTACTAGCCTGGCAAGGCTGATCGAGTATCTGGAGCGAAATGATGGCTATACATACCTCAACTCATTTATCACTGGTGATACTGTAGCGCACTTAATTATGAGACGACCTTACTCGGGCGACAAAAATGAATACGATATACTATTGAATGATCAGTTTTAAAAACTGCCGACTGTGCCCGTCATAGGTCAGCTCCATCAGGTAAAAGCCCGGTATTGGAGGTGACTTGAAGACATGACTTAGCCTTCCATTGTCGATGTACAGGTCCTGAGCTTCTATGATCTTACCTGTGCTATTTATGATGGTCATGCGTATGTCGCGGAATCGATCGCTTTCGATATCAAGCCACATCTGCTGGTCTGTCTGGCTGGGAACTGGATATACCTTGGACTCTACGCCAGGCAATGACCTGTCAAAGCCTGAACTGATGGTCTCTACTGTAAAAGTAAACTCAGCACTACAGTCATTTTGGTCGGTAATGGTCACTGTATAGTCACCACCTACAAGATTCTGCAGGAAGTTACCTGTAGAGCCTGTGTCCCAGGCATATCTGTAGGGTGGGAAGCCACCCTGTGGGCTGATATTGATGACGCCCTGGCCTGTTCCGGGGTCATTGATAATCAATGTGTCTGCAATCGTTATCTCCTCTCCAAACCTCAAGCTCAAGAAGATGATACTGTCACAACCAAGTGCAGATGGCAGTACAGCTACAAAGTTACCACTAGTGGTAAATATATTTTCACCAATATTAAAGGTTTCTCCAAAACATAGGTCAGCGTTGAGGGAGTCGCGATAAGTATCACCGACGGTAAGGTTGATGCGGATGGTCGAGTCACATTCAAATTGATTTTGACCGGGGAATACGATATCATACTGCCCAGTCTCGTCGTATGTCGTGCCTTCGAACTCATAGACTTCACCCTGACATATGATGGTGTCAATCTCGACTAGAGATGTAGGCCTGACTTCAATATCGTCTGAGGTAGAAATATTTTCATTGATGCAGCCGTTTTGGCCGGTAATGGACACGATGCTGTAAGACGTAGAAGCTGATGGAAAGACCTGTGTCGTCACTGAGGTGCCATTGGTGTTCAACGTCTGAGGGGCTACACTTTCCTCAGCCCAGACTATCTCAAAAGGCGGCAGCCCATTCAATTCAAACGATAATGTAGCAACATCACCTTCACAAATCGATTCATCGACGCTGATGGACCCATCCGGTTTGGGAAAAACTAACACCTCAAAATCAACAGGCGTACCCTGACAGCCCTGAAACTCAGGTACGACGGTGTATGTCACCAGATCTGTATCAAATGTACTATTGGTCAAGGTCTGTGTTAGCGTGCTGCCAAAATTGCCACTCTGGGCACCCGTAATTCCAGCACCGGGACTAGCAATGACATTGTACCTGACATCAGGATCATTGGCATCAAACTGAATGACCAATTCTTCACCACTGCACAAGGTGGTATTGTCTACCGGCTGTACTTGAGGGTTATTACAACAATCCAGATAGGCATTATAGTGTATGGGTACATCGCTGAGACAGGCCGCTCTTTCTCTACCACCCACTTCGCCATCGGTAAAGGTCTTAATGGATATATTGCAATTAGAGATTTCACTGCAATTGACTTCTCCGGACGTTCTAAGGGTAAAGCATATTTCCCAGGTAAGGGTATCCAGAGCACAGCGTACGCCGTCTCCAAGGGAACTATTAACATCCAGCAAAACAGGTTCTACACCTGAATTTTGATTGATGAAATACCAGCCTGCCGGTAATGGGTCATTTGGCCTAAGGCTGAATTGAGGGTTTTCAACATTATAGGTGGCTTCTCCTGCTGGTAACCATTGCCATTCTCCTACTGCAAAGGGATTGAGAAAGTTGTCAATCTGCATCGGCTCACCGTCTACTGAGAATGATACAGGATCCCAGCATGGGCCAAATTCAGGTATGACGGCTTGAAGCCAATTACATGACACGAATTGCCATGCATTTACCTTGTAGCAGAAAGACACCTCCTCTCCGGGGCGATAAGGGCCTCTAAGTGGAGAACCCATAGAAGTGTTTACTACTTTTAATTCATCTAAAACATTACATACATTGGTATTTGCACGAGTGCTCATACACACTTCAAACTCACCGGACTCGCCATAGAAGTCCGAAATGGCCAGGTGGTATCTGGTCTGTGGATCAACTTTAAATCCGTCCAGTGTCACACTACCGTTACCCTCTACTTTGCACATGACATTCTCAAAAAAGACGCAGGCGTTGGTGCGGTAAAGCGCAAAATAAGGTCTTATCAATTCATCAGAGGTAATGGTCAAGTCAAGAAAGTCCGCCAACTCATCTGTTGTAAAGGTATACCACACAGTGGGATTATAAAATGAATAACAAGAGTTATCACCCTGATTGACACCCGGACTGGCACCTGTGGTGCACCCACTGTAGCAAGCATTTCCGCCATTGGTAAATACTGTGAGGTCAATGGGACCATTGGAACCGGAAGTACAGTTATCATTTGCCCCGCAAATCAAAGGACGACCCGACTCTGACAAACACAGAATAAAGGCTCCTCCACCTACAGCTTCTGTACCAATCTGTATGTAATAATCCACGCCGGACTCTAATCCCGTAAACTGTACAATCTGTGCCCGGCCACAATAAGAATCTACTGGAAAAAATGTACCTTCACAACCACCCGAAAATGTCCCAATCTGAATTGACACATCACTAAAGAATAAATTATCTCTCAAGTCTAACATCAATGCATTCATACCGGTAGTCAGTCTGGTCTTATACCAAACTGTATTCTGAGACTGCATAGGGCAATTGGGGTTGGAGATGTCGGGTGTTGCAAACGCTGTACTGCCCGGTAGACATACATTCGGCGCAATACCTCTGGCATTACACGGCTCGTCATTTGCTGTAGAACTACCCACACTATTATTGATGAAGCACATGTTGAATGTATGCATCTGCGAACCATCTCCTACCACACTGATGAAATACTCTCTACCAACTGTAAGACTGTCAAAGTCTATCATGTCTCCACAATCCAATTCTATAGCCTCATCTCCAAAGCATGGTGCATTGCCAAAGTCCCACAATGCTAATCGCATATTTTCAAAAGTTGACTCATCTATGAAGGCAAATACACGAGGCCCTTTAGCTGTAAATCGAAACCATACATTATCCGCACCCAGGCCACAAGTGGGCTGTGACACATCAAAGCTCACATCAAAGAAAAAGTAATCATTGCACGTATTGGTCGAGTCTGTAATGTCAAATGCAAAATCACATAGATCATTTGCCGAACTCCCATTAAACAGCAAGGTCACCTGCCGACTGATCAAGACCAGCCCTGGCAATTGTGTATTGGTCACCTGACATCTGTAATCACCTTTATCAGTAAGCTGTAGGTTATTGAGCTCAAATACGGGCTCAAAGGTCTCAGCTATCAATTCATTGTTTTTGTACCACTGATAAAAGCCATTCTCTATCCCCTGGTCAAACTCTAACTGAAGCGCATAATCGTCGCCTACGTCAAAAAACACGACTGTATCCTGACCAACTGTATCCTGAGGAATATATGTAAATGTATTTGATGCCGTACCAATGTTCGGAATAAGATGCTCAAATGTCAAATTATTACCCTGTAACCTTAGCGCCTGAAGGCTTGGTAGATTTGTGAATCTGGGGGCTGATGTAAATAAATTGACAGCTAAGTTGAGCTCAGTGAGGTTGGCAAAGCTTAGGAAATTAGGGATGTGACCTGTGAATTTATTATTATTGGCCCTGAGCTCTCTGAGCCTAAAGTTGCTCATGAAGTTGGGTATCTCACCAAAAAAATTATTGTGATTTATGTACAGGGTCTCTAGAGCCGATAGGTTTTGTAATACCGGAAAATTACCCGTAAAATTATTGTGACTTATATTGAGAAACTCCAATAAGGGGTTTTGACTAAAATTATGGAGATTGCCAAATAGATTATTGCCTTTTATACTCAGTGTGGTCAAATTAGGATGAGGGAGTATAGTTAAATTCCCACCCAATGCATTGTCCTCTAATAATAATTCTTTGAGATTGTTGATCTCGCTCAAATCAGGCAGATTACCGGTCAGTGCATTTCTACTCAAATTGATGCGCTCGACATTGGGTATACCTTCAAATGATGGCATGGGACCAATAAACATATTGTCCGATGCGAAGAATATCCGCAATGATGAGATGTTTAACTCCGGCACAAATCCGGTAAATAAATTTCCTGAAATATTAAGCGTTTGAATGAATGGTGTCTGACTAAATGATGGTAACCCGCCAAAAAGAGAGTTGTTAGAAACGTCGAGTATGGTCAATTGTGGCAAATTTAAGTTGGGCAAAAACCCTACTAAGTTATTCTCTCTAAGGTTCAATACACCGACACAGCCATTAGGGTTGATCAACACCCCAAACCACGTATCAATTGGCGCATTGAGATCCCAACTGTTGAACCAGTCATCACCACCTGTTAATTGATAAAAGTTGACCAGACTCATAGAGTCTGCTTGCCTATTACAAGAAGTACAAGCAAATTCTTCTGCCAGGTCAATTGTCTCTCCTTTGGCGTCCGATACCATCAGTACGGCCAGCAAAATAAAGACGATGGAGGTATAATATTTCCCCATATAGATGATCTTTTAATTTATTCTTTTCCCTATTAATTAAGTACCATATGCACTTACCGATTTCTCATATGATGTTACTTCTTTACTTACCCAGATGAACGCTAAAAACACCTCATCACAATTAATCATCATGCGTAAATATCTATCTTACAAAGTATATCAATCCATTATACTACCAAAACCATACCATATTATTAAAATCAGTAATACTTGAGTAAAAAAAGATAACTTCATCACAGACTGTTACATATCGGTTTCACCTCTATATACCGTCAATCCACCTCTAATAGTTTGCTTTAGAGGCATTTATTTATAAATAATTGCACATTATTTACTCACAACCATTATTATTTTTGCCTGTAGCCACTAAGAAAAAATTTTATTCATTAGCCATTAATGATAAAGCTATCTTTAATCCACCATATCTTTACATGCGAAACTCAAGTCGGGTTATACACGTTTCTATTGCTAAAAAATCACAATGTCAGACGAGCGGTACAAAGAAGGTTTTAATAAATACTTACACCACTTCGGTGTGCATCCGGAGGAAGACGAAAAGTGGAAGACAAACAGGCTCAAGCAAGAGGCAAAACGTCTCAATATCGCATTGATCATCCCTGCGGGAGTTGGGCTTTTTTTGCTGAGCATCCACTATGGCCTCATCACCTTAGCGTATTCTGAGCAGGCCCTCCATCTGTCCTGGCTCAGCTATGCTCTTGGCGCGCTCCTATTTTTACTGTTTTCCCTGAAAGGTAAGCAGGCATTTGGACCCATGAGCCGGCAGGGAAAGTCTTTTCTGAAATCCTGGCGCAAGTACACTCGTCAGCGACGCAGAGAGTCGTTAATGCTGCTGGTCGGGGGTTTTCCACTTGCATTTTCTCTGATCAATCTCAGCTATGATCAGAAGAGCGACACATGGCTCAAGCTTTCCGTCACCCTTCTTGTCGGTCTCGCAGCGGCATACCTCACCAACAATTATTACGGCAGAGATTATGACTTTCTGATAAAAGAATCCTCATTAGAGAAAGAAGATACCGAAAGCGATTGACCTTATAATCTGTAGTGGTTTATATCTTTGGGCATCACCCTCGTCCTGTCGTCCTTGGGTCGCTACGTTACGTGGCTCACTCTTCGTTCGGCCTCGATTCCGCTTTATGCTCCATCGAGTCTGGCTTCGCATTCGCTACGCCACCACTTCACATCGCTGATGCAATCTCAGTGATTGCTTTGAAAGGAGTGGATACAATAAAGCATGTTTTTCATATGATAAGTTTTTTATATTAAAAATATGTTTTATATTTGATCTCAAAGGGACGTAGATACTTATTACTATGGCCACTCACGCTTATATCATGAAAGCTAAAAAGTCCTTTGGACAACATTTTCTCAATTCTGAGGATATCGCCCTCCGCATCTCTAATAGTCTCATTCGAACCGATGCCACTAACGCCGTTTTAGAAGTTGGACCCGGCAAAGGTGTTTTGAGTAAATACTTACTTCAAAAAGACATTGAATACGTCGCTGTAGAAGCAGATCGGGACATGGTAAACTACCTTGAGTTCTATTATGAAGAGATAAGGGGTAAGGTCATATTAGATGACTTTTTGAAGGTAGATTTGTCACAAGTTTTTGATGGGCGTTCTTTCAGTCTGATCGGCAATTTTCCCTACAATATATCCTCACAAATCCTGATAAAGCTCATAGAGTATAGAGCATTCATACCGGAGATGGTCGGCATGTTTCAAAAGGAACTTGCAGAGCGCGTTATTGCACCACCGGGTAATAAGACCTATGGCGTCATATCTGTTTTAGTTCAAGCTTATTACAGTGGCGAATATTTATTTTCAGTTAATCCGGGTTCTTTCACACCTCCGCCCAAAGTCAAATCTGCTGTCATCAGGCTAGAGCGCAAAGACAATGAAGAGCTAGACTGCGACCCCGATCTCTTTAGAATAGTCGTAAAGACGGCATTTGGCAAGCGTCGAAAAATGCTCAGAAATACAATCAAGTCACTGGTCGCTGATGATCAGGCATTGAAAGATTCTTTTTTCGATCAAAGACCCGAACGGCTTTCTCTAGAAGACTTTATTGAGCTGACCAAATTCGTCGAGGCCAATAAAAAGTATTAACCAACCTTTACGCCCAGAAGATGACGCTGAAAATGAAGGCTCGCCTTAGTATAGATTGGCTGTGCACAAGCATAGAGGCAACCGGATACAAAGGCTCTTCTCACATCTATTCGAGATGGCGATATCCATTGACAGGTTGGCACCTGGGCTATCCCGAAACAACAGGATACATCATAGAAACGCTTCTTGACTACCAGACTGTTTTTCCTGATTTACCCTTAGAAGATATTGCTCATCAATGCGGAGAGTGGTTATTGTCACAGCAGTTGGGCCAGGGAGCGTTTCCGGCTTTACTGGCTAATAATCAGACACCAAGCTTCTTCAATTCCGGCATGATAACCTTTGGTCTGCTCAGACTAGAACAAAAATCGTTTGACCCAAAAAGACAAGATGCTCTGGAGCAATTGGCCAACTGGGTGACGAACAGGTACAAAGACCATGACTGGACCACTGTACCAACCTATTATTTTAGAGCCATATGGGCTTACCTTCTTTTAGCTGAGCACCTGCAGAGCCAGCCACTATTGCAGTGCTGCCATCAAGCTATTGATATATTTACACAAAAAGTGACCCCACAGCATGCTTTCAGATCGTGGGGCTTCGAGGGCAGTGATAGAGCATTTACACATACCATAGCGTACACCTTGAGAGGCTGTTTTGAAGTAGGACTACTTACTCAAAGAGGAGACCTTATCAACAAAGCAGCCAATGGATTCACCTCAATAATGAAGACCATTCATCCGGAGAAGGGGCTGGCCGGCAGCTATGATGTATCATGGCAAGGCGATTATAGCTATAGATGCAGCACCGGACATGCACAACTGTCTGTTTTGGGATCTCGTCTATTTACCCACACTCGAGATGATCAGATGAACAACCAAGCTGTATGGCTATTGCATTCTATTTGGGATGACCAAATTACCCATGCCCTGGACAAGAACTTAAGTGGCGCTCTACCCGGTTCAGTGCCTATATGGGGACCTTATATGCGACTCAAGTATCCCAATTGGGCCGCGAAATTTTTTCTGGACGCCATTCTACAGATTGGAAACAACCACGATGCCTGGCAAAAAGAAATCAGCCAATTGGATCAACGTAAGTAAAAACTCAGCTTTAGCTCAATTTTGACTTGACTACAGCAGCTATCCTGGCACCTTCAGCCTGGCCGGCTAATGTCGAATTGGCCATACCCATGACCTTACCCATTTCTTTCATTGACGACGCACCGGTACGACTGATGATGTCGTCAATAGCAGCTTCCAAATCTGCATCACTCAGCTGGGCTGGTAAATATCTTTGGATCACTTCGATCTCCTCTGCTTCCGTTGCTGCAAGATCACTTCTACCCTGATCTTCATAGATTTTTTTAGAATCTTGTCTTTGCTTGAGCAATTTTGATAGCAGAGCAATTTCTTTAGTAGCGTCCATGGTCTGGCCGCTTCCATCAGTATTTGCCAACATAATGGCAGATTTTATACTTCTTATAGTTCTAAGGGCCGCCTTATCGCCCGCCTTCATAGCGCTCTTTAAGTCAGCATTTATCTTTTCTTCTAGTGTCATAGTTGTTAATTTTAATAACGTATGATAATGGACGTCTCACCCACTTTTTTTGTGAGTCAAAACCTCGATTGATTTTTGATAGAGAAAGGCACGAACGCTTAATATGTGTTATGAACGTGCTCCATCTTGTCTGGCAAAGACTCGTCTTAATAAATCTGTAGACCTCTTACTTACATCAGTCCTGATGCCATGCTCTTCTTTTTTTACCATATCAAATAGGCCTACCAAAGCTTGAGTCGTTACATAATCGTCAAGACGAGGGTTCGCTTGCTGGATAAATGGGATTCGATTGTATGCTGTAACCGCATCTTCCCAATAGTCTATAGCATTGAATTTATTGAGGGATTCCAGGATGACCGGATTAAACTCTTGGTATAGTGCATCGTATGTGACTCTGTGCAGATAATTAGTAGCTGCATCATCAGGCCCCATCAAGATACCCATCGCGTCCTCGAATGTCATACTCCTTATGGCTGCCACAAAAATAGGTCTGGCTCGGCTGGCAGCATCTTCAGCGGCTCTATTGATGCGCTCTATGATGACATCTTCTACCATATTAAAGCCCGGTATGGCTTGGAGACGATTGGTGATCTGTCTGGCTTCTTCTGGTAGTAAGATTTTGTATGCACTTCCCAGATATCCGTCTCGGGCGGACAGGACGTCTGCTCCATTAGTGATACCCACCTCTAGAGCTTCCTTCAAGCCCATCGCTACCTCGGTCGTCGTCAAACCACTGCCAGTATCCAATAATTTTTGTAACTCAGCACAAGCCGTAAAGCTCGTAACGACAATAAGTAAAGCAATTATTCTTTTCATATGACTCAGATTTATTTTGTTTAATAACCCACACACAATAAGGATAACGTCATTGTTGGGCAATTGTGTCCTAACAGCTTCTTATTTTTTACACACAAAGCGTATTAATCATAAAATGGTACCATATATCAGACTGCTTTTTTGGACTTTGTTTGTTTTCTTGATGTAGTAGCTCTCTTCTTCACAGGCTTATAGCCTGGCGTCATCTTCAATTCCTTTTCCAAGTAAAAGCCTGTATGGGTGTCTGTTTTTTGGGCAATTTTTTCAGGGGTGCCTTCGCTTATGATGTAGCCGCCACCTGATCCGCCCTCAGGCCCCAGATCTATAATGTAATCCGCTACTTTGACTACGTCTAGGTTATGCTCTATCACAATGACGGTATTGCCTTTGTTGACCAATCTTTGCAATACGTGTAGCAAGTGCTTTATATCTTCAAAGTGAAGGCCGGTAGTCGGCTCATCTAGTATGTACAGTGTGTTGCCGGTATCTCTTTTTGCCAGTTCTTCTGAGAGCTTTACACGCTGGGCTTCGCCTCCCGATAGTGTAGTGGCTTGCTGCCCGAGTGTTATATAGCCCAGACCCACTTCCTGCAGTGTTTTGACTTTCCTGTGGATGTTGGGGACATGCTCAAAGAACGCTACAGCTTCATCAACTGTCATGTTCAATACATCGCTAATGGACTTGCTTTTATACAGTATTTCCAGGGTTTCTCTATTGTACCTTTTGCCCATGCACGTTTCACAGTCTACGAGTACATCCGGTAAGAAGTTCATCTCTATGACGCGCTTACCACCTCCCTGACAGGTCTCGCATCGACCACCCTTCACATTGAATGAAAAGCGTCCGGGTTTATAGCCTCTGATTTTTGACTCCGGAAGTTCTGAGAAAATTTTACGAATGTCATTAAAGACATTGGTATAGGTAGCGGGGTTTGATCTCGGCGTACGACCTATGGGAGACTGGTCTATTTCTACCACTTTGTCCAAATGCTCCAGACCTTCAACTTTTTTATATGGCATCGGGTCTTTCAGAGACTTATAAAAGTGCTGTCTCAAGATCGGATACAGCGTCTCATTTATGAGGGTTGATTTGCCACTGCCGGATACACCTGTCACACAGACAAATGTACCGAGTGGTAATTTAAGGTCTACTTCGTGTAAGTTGTTGCCACTCGCACCTGACAGTTTTAAAAACTTACCATTTCCTTTCCGTCTTTGGTCCGGTAATTCGATGTAGGCTCTATTGGCCAGATAGTCAGCTGTAAGCGATGTCGAAGCTATGAATGTTTCAGGTGTGCCTTCAGCCACCAACTCTCCACCGTGCTTACCTGCTCCGGGGCCAAGGTCTATAAGGTAATCTGAAGCGAGCATAATGTCCTTATCGTGCTCTACTACTATGACAGAGTTACCAATATCGCACAGGCTGCGTAGGGATTGGATCAAGCGCTGGTTATCCCGTTGATGCAGGCCTATGCTGGGCTCATCCATGATGTAAGTAATACCTGACAACTGAGAGCCTATTTGATTGGCCAATCGCGTTCGCTGGGACTCACCACCTGAGAGTGTGCGCGCCTGTCTGTCCAATGTCAGATATTCCAGACCTACATCCAGCAAAAATTTAACACGTAATCGTATTTCTTTCAGTACTTCAGCAGCGATGGTTGCTTGTTTGGTAGGCATGCGCTCTTCCAGACCTTCCAGCCATTTGCCAAGGGTGGCCAGATCCATCAT
>SLDF01000237.1 GCA_007125435.1 Saprospiraceae bacterium | reverse complement strand
GACTGTATATATACAAATTCAAAATGATCGTAAAATGAATTATCTTTGCATACTTAAAATCAAATCGTATTATGTCAGCGCCTAAAACGGTCAGTTTTCATACTCTTGGATGTAAGTTAAATTACTCTGAAACATCTTCGATCAGCCGTCAATTTGAACAGGCTGGATACCAGGTAGTTCCATTCTCTGATAGTGCAGATATATATGTGTTGAATACTTGCTCTGTGACAGACTTTGCTGATCGAAAATGCAGGTACACAGTTAGGAAAGCATTAAGACATTCTCCCAATGCAAAAATTGTCGTAATTGGCTGCTATGCTCAGCTTAAGCCTGATGAAATATCTAAAATCGAAGGTGTAGATTTGGTCCTAGGTGCAGCAGAGAAGTTTAATGTGCTTGAATATGTTGAGCGTCTGGAAAAGCTGCCTGGGAAAGGCATGATTAAGGCAAGTGATGTTCAAGCAGCTAATGTATTCAAATCCTCTTTTTCTTATGGCGACAGAACACGATCCTTTCTGAAGGTTCAGGATGGTTGCAATTATAAATGTACGTTCTGTACTATTCCACAAGCAAGAGGTAAGAGTAGGTCTGATACCATCGAGCAAGCCGTAGAAAATGCACAAAACATTTCGAAGCTTGGTGTTAAAGAAATAGTATTGACCGGTGTAAATTTAGGTGACTTTGGTAACGGCACTGAGGTAATTGAAGGCAAGAGGCCTAAAAAAGAAGCTATGTTTATCGACCTGATAAAGGCTTTAGATGAAGTCGATGGAATAGAAAGATTTAGAATATCTTCTATCGAACCAAATCTGCTAACGGACGAGGTCATTGAATTTGTGGCTAAAAGTAAGCGTTTTGTTCCTCATTTTCATATACCACTTCAGTCAGGTAGCGACAAGATTCTCAAGCTAATGAAAAGGCGATATCTTACCGACTTGTACACTGGTAGAGTTGAGAAAATAAAAAACATCATGCCTCATTGTTGCATCGGGGTGGATGTGATTGTAGGATTTCCATCTGAGACTAGTGAAGATTTTCTTGAAACGTTCAATTACTTGAGGGAATTAGATGTATCATACTTGCATGTGTTTACCTATTCTGAGCGAGCTAATACACCAGCTGTAGAAATAGACCATATCATACCTATGCATACCCGAAAAGAAAGAAACGAACAACTTAGGATTTTGTCAGAGAAAAAGAAGCGACAATTTTACAATCAGTTTGTAGGAGAGGAGAGGGCTGTCCTTTTAGAAGCCGGATCAGAAGATGGCGTATTAAGCGGCTTTACCGATAACTATTTGAAGGTTGAAGTTGAAGCTAGTGATGCATTAATCAATACCATTCAAAAAGTTGCTTTGAAAGAAGTCCTGGCCAACGGAAATATGATGAGCGAAATAGTTTACCAATCGGAACCCATACAAACCTATTAATAAAACTTTAAAGTGTGACTACATTAAGTAGACATAATAATAAACCAATATCTGATGTATCCTGACCTTTCTTATATACTTCATGCACTTTTTGGCATTGAACCTGATGGAGCGGCTTCAATAGTCAAGACTTTTGGTCTACTCCTTGCCCTGGCATTTTTTGCCAGTGCATGGGTGCTTTCTCTAGAAATGAAACGAAAGACATCGGAAGGAATATTCAAACCGTTCAAAACAGATATAGTCATAGGTAATCCTCCAAACCTACAGTTTATCCTTATCCAGGTGGTGATTGGATTTATAATTGGATTTAAACTTGTATATATTTTCTCAAACTTTGATGAATTTAAGGCTGATGCTGCAGGGGTTTTACTTTCTACTACAGGAAGTATGCTTGGTGGTGTTTTAGGTGCTATTCTCTACGGAGGGTACCAATATTATACGAAGAAGAAAAATGCACTGCCAAAGCCCAAAACTATAAAGCAAGTCATCGAGCCAAAGGATATGGTAGGTGATATCACAATAATTGCAGCAATTTCAGGTCTTATAGGCGCTAAAGTATTTGCCATATTTGAAAGTGTAGATACGATGCAGGCCTTTTTTAAAGATCCAATAAACCAACTCTTTTCAGGTCAGGGCCTTGCTATTTACGGTGGATTGATTGTTGCTTTCTTTTCTGTTTTGGTTTTTATAAGAAGAAGGGGCTTTGATGCCTGGCATATGATGGATGCAACAGCTCCTGCAATAATTATGGGATATGCTGTGGGAAGAATAGGCTGTCAACTAAGTGGTGATGGAGACTGGGGCATTATCAATACTAACCCAAAACCCAATTGGCTTTCATGGTTACCAGACAATTTATGGGTGCAAACCTATCCTCATAATGTTTTAAATGTTGGTGAAAGGATACCGGATTGTACATGGAATTATTGCTATGAGTTAAATCCGGGAGTCTATCCTACACCCATTTATGAGACTACGATGGCCTTGATAATTTTTGTTATTTTATGGGCCCTTCGAAAGAAGCTTAATACTAAGGGTATGTTGTTTTTTATCTACATGATTCTCAGCGGTATTCAGCGTTTCTATATTGAAAAAATTAGGGTGAATGATACGATCCCCCTCTTTGGTATGGAAGTGACTCAAGCAGAAATCATCTCCGTTATTTTTGTCATAGTGGGATTGATTGGTATATGGTATGTCAAAAAGTATCATTCAGTTTTGGTTAAAAAGTAACCCTATCATATAAAAGAGAGTGTATTTCATTGTGTCACTTATGGTTAAAAGCACACTCCTTTTGGTGCCTGTCAGAACGATATTTACAATTTTTGCTTACTTTTTTTGAAGACAATTTTAGAGCATATTCTATTGATATGAAACCAAGAAGTAAGAAAACATTGAATAGCCTTTATTAAATAACATCATTGAATATAGCAGTATTATTTAAATTAGACTACCTTTGCATTGCTTTCCTAATAAATCGGCATGTTGCATGCCGGCGAGGCAATTTTTAATCGCTGATTCAGACAGCAACATCTCAGTTAGCTTTACTCTTTAATAAAAATACATGTCTTTTACAGATTTAAAATTAATCAAGCCAATATTAACGGCTTTGAAAAAACAGGGCTATGTACAGCCTACCCCTATTCAAACTCAAGCTATTCCCAATATTCTCAATGGCAGAGATATTCTTGGCTGTGCTCAGACCGGTACTGGGAAAACTGCTGCATTTATATTACCTATTCTTCAGCTTTTAGAGCAGAAAAGGAGAAGGTCAAATAGTGGTATTAAAACTTTGATTCTTACTCCTACCAGGGAGTTGGCTATTCAAATAAATGAAAGTATATCCTCATACAGTCATTTTATGAACATTAGACATACTGTAATATATGGTGGTGTTTCACAGAAACGACAGGTGGATGCAGTAAAAACCGGATTAGATATATTAGTAGCGACTCCTGGCAGACTTCTCGATCTTATGAATCAAGGGTATGTCAAGTTTCTTGAATTAGATACGTTTGTACTCGATGAAGCTGATCGAATGTTAGACATGGGCTTTATCCATGATGTGAAAAAAATTATCAATAAGTTACCATTGAAGAGACAAACTCTTTTCTTTTCAGCAACTATGCCGATAGAAATTCAAAAATTGGCTAACCAGCTTTTGAAGGAGCCAGTAAAAATTGAGGTTACACCGCCCTCTTCAACAGTTGATCGAATTGACCAATCGGTTTACCACACCAATAAGGGTGATAAACATAAACTCTTGTTATATTTAATAAATGATGAGCCGATAGATAGCGCATTAGTTTTTACAAAAACTAAGCATGGAGCTAATAAAGTGGTTAAGTTCTTATCAAAAGAAAGCATATCTTCTGCGGCAATTCATGGTAACAAAAGCCAAACTGCTCGTCAAAACGCTTTGCAAGATTTTAAAAATGGAAAACTACGTGTTTTGGTTGCTACTGACATTGCAGCAAGAGGAATTGATATTGATGATTTATGCCATGTGTTTAATATGGATTTACCTGATATTCCAGAAACATATGTTCACCGCATTGGTAGAACAGGGCGTGCGGGTAATAAAGGTACAGCTATGTCTTTTTGTTCATCTGAAGAAGTCCCTTTGCTAAAAACGATTCAAAAATTAACTGGTAAAATAATACCTGTAATTGATGAACACCCATACCCTGCATCGACAACTACTCCTATACAACAAAGCTCTAAATTCAAAAGGAAGCCAAGGAGTAGTAACCGAGGACGAAAGGCATATAAGCCAGCTACACATTAAGTGTATAATTGCTACTTTGAGCAGAGCTGTCTAAATTTAATCCGCTTTATACAATATGTTTTCTATTGCATTTCGTGATCATATGGGTCACTTATTATTTCTGGGGAGTAGGTCTTAAATTATACAGTTAAGAAAATAGATTTACAAACAGTATAAATCTATACTAGCTGCG
>SLDF01000079.1 GCA_007125435.1 Saprospiraceae bacterium | reverse complement strand
TCACGTGTTCTATACCATATTTCTCAGAAAATTTCATTAGGTGGGACTTGTACACACCTTCATATAAACCAGGGTCGGTAACTCTTTCATCAAAATCAAAGAGAACCTTCAATCCATCACCTCCCGGAGAAATAAAAATACATCGTATTTCTTTATCCTCTGATAATTCCTTCTTCAATTCATGGATATCTATATTCTCTCTTGCACAGTGATCGATGTCTACAATCATGTGGTAAGCAGCGGCAAAGTTTTCTTTCTTTCTGATCAATGGATGAAAAGTACTGCATACAAAGTAGGGTAAAAGCACCTTTTGTTGCTTGTACCTTTTCTCATCAATAGTTTTAATAATCCTCAATTGTCTGATCTGCTCCTCAAACTCTTTTGTAGGTTGCTTTATCTTCTGAATTACTCTATCCACTTTTACCCTTCTCAGCTCATCTGAAGGCCTGGTTATATGTAAGCCATAAGTCATCATATGTTGTTGCTATTTTTTTCCAAAATACTTTGCTAATTGATGGGCATATAAATCAATATGTGTTGCCCTTGATCTTTCTAATCCATTCATACTTACAATCTCTGCCATATAATCATTAACAGATTGAATCAATATTCGCTTGCCCAATCCCTCTAACCAACAACTTTGCCCCTTAATTGAAAAACACTCTTCGGTGAAAGCATCTTCTTGACAGAGTCTTATGACAACATAATCGACCCACACTCTGTATTTTTCTATAACATCATAAACCAATACCGGTCTATTGTAGTCATCTCGATGAAAAATACCGACATAAGGGTCAATCCCCGCTTTGATAAGCGCTCCTTCTACCTTTCCATATAGCATTCCATATCCATAATTTAATAAGGCATTAAACATGTCAGTTGCCGGATGTTTACTTCTTTTTTCATATTTATACTTGTCCGGTAAGAATTCAACTATTAGATCAAAATAACGCTTTGAAGCTGCCCCCTCCCACCCTCTTAGAGAAGCGGCTACCTCTGATATCACCTGTCCTTCTGTACTCGATATTTTTCTCTTATAGTCTTCCAAAGCATTTAATGCACTTTTGATCATGCGCTGCTGCCTGTCATCTTCTCCTTCTAAAGAAAATAAAAGGGCGGTTTGGTTGTCTATTTTTTCCTTTATTATGTTTTTTACCCACTCTACTGATCTTGGATCGAATATGAACTCTAATTGATTTTTTCTAATGGTAGAAATAGAGCCGTATTTTATACTCCATACCCTGCCCATTGGCATGCCCTTACCATCAATAAACAAGAGATCTATCTCATGCTCTATTGCCATCATGACAGCATCTGAACTTACTTTTGCCCCTCTACTTACCGCTATTGATGATACATCAGCAGGAGGTACAAAACGCTTACCTTCTTATGAGTAAATAACAAAGAGATTATTTTCTTTTTGGAGTGATGTAACATATGAGTTAAGTATGATTTCCATTGTTATTTTTCCTTTTCTTTATTTTAGTTACTACCCAGGTTTCTTTTCCTTTCCGTCTACCGGATTTGCACACTTTAGCAGAGATCAATTCATTGTTTTGAAGGTCAAGTGTCTCGACTAAAAACTCATTAATAAAAGCGCCTTCTACCATACCGGCAGTTCCATTCTGTGTATTAAATAGCTTAATCTCCCCTTCAACTTTCCCCGTTAAATTGTGATTCCTTATGTTATTTGATCTGACTTTTTCCAGGAAATAAAGCTTATCAAACTCGCGATATGATTCTCCCTTTTCTTTGATGCACACTCTTATTACATTAGAAGGACTGAGTTTATTGACAAACTCTCCATAATATATCTTGTAGGTATTGTAATCATCGTCGGAACAATAGGCTACTTTGTTCTTGCGTATGACTCTGAATACAACCAAATATCGAATACAGCCAATACCGAACAGTTGCTCCAATGCCGCATTTGATTTTTCCAGATAATATGGACGTTGATCGATTACTGATTTGACTGTGCTTTTATGTTCAGCATACCAATCTGTCTTTGTCAATTTGTTTAGCTGTATAACCATTCGATCTGAGAGATGAACTATATAGTTAATCTGTACTCTGATTTCATCTGCGGCCTCCTTGTATTGTCTTTGCGCCATCAATAATTCAATAAACCTGTATCGCAATTCTAATACGTACATTGGATTATGAGCCAATCGCAATGCCATAGCATAGAAAGGCACAGGGTCTTCCCCACTTGCTGCCATAATATCACCCATAGGGTGCCACAGCCAAAACCTTCTATGATGCATGATCAGTAATTCCTTAAAATATGAATATGCATCCTCAGGCTTTCTTGTAAGTATTAAGAGTTGAGCGAGATAGTTCGGTATGGACCACATTTGTCCAATATGATTGCGCACTAAGTCAGTCAAAAACGCAATGAAATCATCAATCTTAAGACGATCATCAGATACATCATAAGATAAAAGACCTTTATTGAGTTGATCAATAATTATATCGCCATAATGATTACAGATTTTTTCTAAGACCGGAATCTCTTTTCTGCTGTTGGACTCATCGCTATCCACCTGATAATAAACTGATGGATAATGTGTAAACCCCCACCATTCTACCCACTTTGTATAATCACCTGCAATTGAATGTACCTTATGCATCAATAAAGGTAGGTAAAGACTTACCTCCTTATGAGCTGATAATAAGGATGCATCAACATGTGAAGTCAAAAAAGCTAAGTAGTCTTTGATGTCATTTTCATGTCTCGAATAATCTTCAGCAAAAGCCATATAATCTCTTACAATTGTATCTCCTGCTAGCTCATAATCAACGGTTGACAAGTCAGCTAAAATATTCTCAAGTGTTTTGATTTTTGACTTCATAAGGCAGTCAATTTATTTCCTTAATATACTGTCCTCCCAAAAGATATAAGTTTTTACTTGACCGTGTCACTGCTGTGTACAACCACCTCAATACATAATCCTTTGGTCGTCTAAATAAATATTTGGGATCAAACTTCAAGAAAACATGGTCCCATTCACCACCCTGAGCCTTATGACAGGATACTGCGTATCCGAATTTGCACCTTAAGGCATTTAAATATGGGTCATTTTTCATCTGATCCAAATACTTGATTGAGTTACGCGCAACATTAAGGAAAGTTGATTCCCATCAACTTTTCAAGATGGACGAAGCCGGGCACGCTGCATAGTTTAAAGGCGTTCATCTTTGTTGGTCAATCTCTTTCTTTTTTTACTAATACTGATGCTAAATATAGTGACTTTTGTCAGAACAGAAGAAAGGATATTAAGTATAAGTAATAAATGGATTGAATTTTGTTTAAAATAAGTCCTTAGTAAGAGAAAAGCTCAAACATCAACTATTAAATCATTATTTTTATGCAGAAAGTGTCCTTATTGCAAAAAAGGCACACTTAATACGATCTTCCTATTTGGACAAAGAGGGCCACCACAAATCTTGATAGATTTATTAACCATATCTCAATCAAACAAAAAATAAAATGATCGTCCAATCACGACGCTACAAGTAAACATTAGCGTAATGGATAAACTATGCTAGAAATTGATTAAAATAACAAAACAGCCCGCTTGGTTAATCAAAATTGAATCATATGAAGTGTCTCGCCTGTTAATAAATTGCAAATAAACCTGTCTTAGGTCAAAAATAGATCAACCCATAGTCCCAAAATCGACCTTAATAAATAATCTTTTTAGTCGCTTTCCCCATATGGTAGCACCGGATCCCCCAAAGTGGTTGGGGGCAGGCCGTTCAACAGGGTATTCAGCGTTGGCCTATCGGCACGCCGAATACTTAGTTGTTAGCGGCAGATTTCAATTCACTTTGGAATAAATCCATACCTTCCATTAGTTTCTGATCTTGTAAAAATAATATGATTGATATTATCTAAAACATCTTCTGGAGGTTCCTCATTTTCTATAATAATTATTTGACTAAGTGAATTATTACTAGAAATATACCTATAGAAATCCATGGCTAAATCAATAGGGATTTCTTCATTATCACTATTTGGTTTTTTATAGGTGACTAACGGTGAATCTAAAACTGGGATTCCAATGGAGTAATCCATATCAAAAAGTAATTCTTGAATAGCAACAATGAAGGAAGCATAAATAATTGCCCTATAACCTTTGCCAAACAATGAACGATCTTCTCCTGAGATAACAAAATCAGATTTATCTTCGCTATAACTTACCGCTGTCAGATTTGGATAATTTACTCCGTTAAGAACTATTTCAAGTTGGTTAGAGACAGAAGACATGTTTGCCGTTGTCAAGGATTCGAATTCATTTCCTTCTTTGGATGACGAAAGGATATTTTCTAACTTTTCTTTCTGTGAAATGTAATTTTGTACTTGAGTTTGCTTAATATTAATCCCTA
>SLDF01000335.1 GCA_007125435.1 Saprospiraceae bacterium | reverse complement strand
TCTGGCTCAGCGTCGACCTAAATTGTGACTAAACCCATATCTAAGAATATTCTTTTGCACAGCCACTAAAAGAAAAAGCCACTCAAAACAGCAGCGACACTCTATGGCAGACCTGTGAATATAAACGAATAGCCCGGTCCGTAAGGACACGCCCAAAAAACCTCAATGCCATACGTTCAAATGGTTTGCTATCAAATCAACTCAAACACTTCGGCATTTCTTGCTTTAAGCTTGGGAAGTTCGTTAGAAATCTGCTCGGAAATGTCTTTTCTGTTTTGCCATAATTCGTCAAATAGTGTAGTGGCTTTCTCTAGTTTCAGGCCTTTATCTTCGACGACAAAGCGCTCTAGATCAAAGATTCTGAATAGTTCTCTGTATTTGTGCGACCAGCTTATAGCCATGCTTGGAATGCCGAGACTCAGTGCAAATATGAGGCTATGAAACCTGGAGGCGATGAGGATATCGACTTCTCTGATAATGGCTTTGATTTCTTCTGCTGTGTGGTAGCCTCTGACTAAGGTGAGGCCGGACTTGTCTGGTAGGGTGTCGTAAATCAACTGACAGAGGTAGGCGTCGTCCTTCAATCCGGACTGTCCGGGCCTGATTTCGTTGGGTATCAATATGATGTGGAACTGGTCTCTGCAGTGCTTGATCAGTTGTATGACAGTATTAATATATTCGTTATCCACGCCTATTCCTGACATCCTTTCGTAGATCCGCATATTAGGTGATATGCCGAGTATGGGCTTGTCTGTAGAGGAGGTATCAAAGCCAAATCCTCTGATTAATTCACGTCCATCATTATCAGGTATGGGGAAATGAAAAGCTATGTCCGGTAGGATAGGGATATCTTCTATCGACTTGCTGAGTAGATCTGCCACATATGCTCGTGACACATCATCTCTTGTATAATAGCGGTCACAAGACTCTAGCATCTGTCTGACATTCTGAGCCACTTGTGGATCTTTAAAACTGCCCCAGGCCTGTGGCATGATGATGTATGGTACGCCTATTGTCTTGCAGTAGTCTATGATTTTCTGGGACTCTAGTGGTTGCTGATAGCCGCGTTTGTCACCGTATGCAAAGCCACTGGCGTCGATGACGGTTTTTAGGTTTTTGATGGCCTTGACTTGATTCATCGGTGTATAGTCTGCATATGGTTTGTTAGCCAATCCGGCTATTTGTTTTAGCTTGCCGATTACTTTTTCGATGAGCCGGCTAAGAGGGTGGACGTCTATGTATAAAGGGTGAAAGCCTTGACTTGTGGCGACGTCTCTTTCTTCTTTATGACAGATGACGTGGATGTCTGCATTCGGATATTTATTGAGAACCTGATGACTTACCGTTTTCATCATAGCCTCGGCTCCTTTATTGATGAAGTTGGTACCTACGATTAGAAATGATGGATTGTTCATAACTTTTTATTTATTAAGCTCTTAGCCAGATCAATGATTGAAAATAATTTACGTCGGGTCTGTGGCAACAACAACCATATACCAAAGTAAATTCCGCTATACAGGATAACATAAATCAATATTCTCAACCACAGCATGAGGTTGATGATGATATCATGTGCGAGCCAAACAGCCGTGGCACTTAAGACGGATATAATGGCGGCAAAGGCTATAGTTTTGAAAAAATCAAATACACTGACCGGAGTTCCATTGAAACAGTACATGAGTGATGGCACTAAAATCGCATAGTTGACGATAGCATATGCGATTGCCAGGCCATTCAGACCGTATTGGATGCCTATGAAGAAGGCCGCTGTGACAAATACGGCATTCCACAGCCCCCAGAAGAAGTATCTTGTCGTCTTGCCGGAAGATATCATGACCATACCCCTGGTGCTGGCTATGGGCTGGATAAAGGCCGTGATTGCTAATAGCTTGAAAATTGTAGCCGCTTCTATCCAGTTAGCCCCCAGTAAAAATAAGATAATATCTTCTGCCGTCACAAACAAGAATGTAATGGTCGGCATAGAAAAGAAAGAGAGTAAGAATAAGTATTCGCGATAGTACTTTCGATATTTTTCAGGATTACTCGTTAGTGAACTCATAGCAGGTATACCTACAGAGTTGAGCGGATCTCTTAGCTGAGTGATGGGTAGCATCAACAATTGATAAGCCTTAGAATACAATCCTAGAGGCACAGATCCCAGCATGCGACCGATGAGGATATTGTCTAGATTGCGCGAGAAGTAATTGATGATATTAAACCCGGTGATTCCCGCTCCAAAATTAATAAATGGTATGATCGACTTGTCCAGTTTACTGCGGTCAGGACGCCAATCACATTTTATCCATAGCAGTAAAGCCGTGACGGCGGCATTCAGCACGCTGATGGCTACCAATGCCCAGTACCCAAAACCGACGTAGGCCATGATCAAAGCAACGACAAGACTAACAAATGAAGCTGATATAGTTATTGAAGACAGCGCCTTGAAATCCATCTGACGGCTAAGTAAGGCCGAGTGCTGTGCCGACAATCCGCCAAATACAGCGGTGAGGGCATAGACAGCACTGATCCATAATAGCCGATCCTCTTCATAAAACCAAACCAATAATGGCCCCAGTGCTATGATGATTAAGGCCAGTATAATGCTCACGTAGACATTGAACCAAAACAACTTACTGGCAACCTGTTGATTGATATAGTCTTGCTGAATAATCGCTTGTGTCAGACCGAGGTCTTTGAAGATCAATATAAAACCGGTGAATGATGTCACCATGGCTACCAGTCCATAATCCTCAGGTAGAAGTAATCTGGCTAAGAATATAGTGGTAACAACATTGATTGTAAAAGAAAAAATCTGTGCACCCACCGTCCTGATCCCACCTTTGACAGATCGGCCTTTTAGATCACCTTTGATGTGTTCTCTATCAAACCAATCTACCTTCTTTATCGATGGCTCCACCTCTAAAGTGTTTTTATTTGTTAGCTACCAGTAGTTGCTCATGTGATTTCTTTTGGGAGTAGGGGATACCACCCTCAGGATCCGCGTACCCAAGACCTATCAGCATCATTGGTCTTTCATCGGGTTCGAGCGCGATAGTGTTATCCATTTGGTTTTCCATGAACTCAATATCCGGCCAGTTAATGGTCAGCGAACTGAGACCGAGTGTCTCTAGCGCCAATATAAAACTCATCGACGCCAGTCCACCATCCAGATACATGACGTGCCTGTCGCGCTCAAATGGGTAAGCGCTCAGCTTTCCGATCAGCACAATGATGACAGGAATGTTCTTAAAAAATGGACGGATGCCGGCAGGGATCGCACCGACTTTATTCTTCATATCTTTCTCCGTGAAAATCCTAAACTCAAATGGCTGCCTGTTACACGCAGACGGAGCATATGCAGCTGCTGTACATGCTTTCTCGATCAAGTCATAGGGCACTTCATCCGGCAAAAAGTACCGCACAGACCTGCGCTGTATGGTGAGCTGCAAAAAATCGTCATAACTGATCTGACTCTTTTTTACGACCGCCCTTTTGTATGGTACATATTCCTTTGGTTCTTTTTGATACTTAACCTTATGGTCAATCTGACAAAACAATTCATACAGCGGCTTGATCACCTCATTGTGATCTACGACATTGAAGTACTTCTGCAGTACATGAGATGCCCATAGCAATAGCCCTTCATCAATTTCCTGAGTTGTTTCCAGTTTTTCGCTTAGTATCTTATAGTTGTTTACCGTATCACCTATATAATCGAGGGCAAATAAAGACCTACGATTTTTCATAATGAGCCCCTTCTCCAGTCGGTGGATTTGACGCCTGAGATGAAAAGCATTAGGCCGGCCTTCTTTCATGGCCTTGAGGTGTATATACTTGCCTTTTAGCACTTTCTGATGCTCCCTGGAAAATTCACTCGAGAATAGAAAATAGTAAAGGTCAGCTAGCTTCCTGTGTCGATGTACGATAGGAAGTAAAATGTTATTTTGGACGTAGATCTTTATTTGGTATAGACTCATTGTAAGATTGTTTTTCGAAGTAAAATCTAATCAAACTAAAGTATGAGTTTGATAAATGGACTCATCATATTTTTAATGTCATGTATAGGACTTGATACACACATTCCCAACAAATGTAAACAAAATTGAATATGTAAAGTAAATAGCATGAATTTATTTTTCTGTACACGATGCATAATGTTGCAATGGAGCTGAATACTTTCAATGAGAACCACAACTATGCTCAAAGATTTTAGAAGCTAGAGCCGGGGTCATGTTTTATATTATGGAGTAAGTGTATTTATTTTTCATTATTTTGGGCGTGTCCCTTCGGGCCGGGCTATCCGCTTGTATTCCTGACTGTCTCATGGGCAGTCACTAGCTGCTCTGTGGCTTCCGTTGGTCGCCCCAGCCCAGCTGTTCCTGCTATCCATTCG
>SLDF01000074.1 GCA_007125435.1 Saprospiraceae bacterium | reverse complement strand
TAAACTAAGATGCTCAGTCAGCGAAAACCTGACTCTGTCTATGATTAGCCCATAGAATGGTGTAGGTTTGTTGTTGATTTGTACATCTTCTAAAGCTGAATAATACAGTTGTCTGGATACATCATCGCCTTTAAGACTTGCAATAGTAAATCCATTCTTGATCAATATGAGATTCATGACCAGTCTGGATGTCCTTCCATTGCCGTCTATGAAGGGATGTATACTCACCAATCGCTCATGCATTTCAGCAGCTAATATGACTGGATGCAGACTATGCTTATTCCGCTCATAATACAAAAAGTAATCCTCCATCATCTTCTCGATGAGGTATGGCTGGGGTGGGATATGTTGACTGCCGCTTATTCTGACAGGCACATCCCTATAGCGCCCTGCATATTCATTGTCGATACTCTTGAGAATAAGACGGTGCAGCTCTAGTAGAGTCCGTTTTGTCAGATCTTCTTTATTATCGACAAGAGCCATAATGAAATCTACGGCCTCACTATGGTTAATCGCCTCCAGATGCTCTACGAGTGATTTGCCACTAATGGTTATGCCCTCATTGATGACAAGGTGAGTCTCCCTTAACGATAGCGTATTGCCTTCGATCTGATTGCTTTCGTGCGTGTATTGCGTCCTGAAGTATTCCGATAACTTCCTCATTTGAGTTGAGTTCATCGGACGATGACTTGCCCACTTTTGCTGTAGTTCATCTATTTCAGTCAACAATTGTCGGATAGGCTCATCCAGCATTGTTTTATGAGCCGCATGTTGACCATTCAAGAAAGCAATCCTTTGCTCAGCCACTTTTAAAACTTCTGACGGATCATGCTCATATTGTAAAAGTCTACTGACCTTCTCTGCTATCCAATACTTTCTTAAGTCTCCATCGTGGTCAGATAGGTTTGCCGCAAGACTATTGATATGTTTTTCTGATGGCAGCCTCGAACCATTCTCATATCTTGAAATGAGAGATGGATCAATCTCTGCAGCTAATGCAAGATCAATAACCTTAAAGGACTTGGCCTTTCTCATTGATGTCAGAACATGTGCTAAAGTTTTCATGACTATAAAATTCATGACAAAATTAGTCAAATATTTTCTTTCTCTCAAATTTTACAATCACTTTAACAAAAAAAAAGAAGACATCAATATTGATATCTTCTTTCTGTATAGAAGCTATTTACAGATCATATAGTCTATAGCAGGGGATGAAAAAGCTTTGACATGGGGCTTTACAAAAGAGTAGAAAAGCAGGTACTTAGTGGATTAGTCTTTTCCAAGTTTATCCTTTAAGCCCTGGCGCTTCTCCTTTACCTTTTCCTCCAGAGCCAATTTGAATGACAGGAGTTTGGAATAAATATCTTGATCAGATGTGCCCAATATCTGAGCCGCTAGGATACCTGCATTTTGAGCAGCATTGAGTGCTACTGTAGCAACAGGCACACCGTTAGGCATTTGCAGGATTGAAAGTACAGAATCCCAGCCATCAATAGAGTTTGATGATTTCACCGGCACGCCGATCACAGGTAGTGGGGTCAGTGAGGCTACCATGCCTGGTAGATGAGCAGCACCACCGGCTCCGGCAATGATCACTCTTATACCTTTGTCGTATGCTGAGCCGGCAAATTCTACCATGTATTGAGGTGTTCTATGTGCGGATACTATATCTACATCATATGGAATGCCCATCTCTTCTAGTATCTCTGCGGCACTTTGCATGACCGGCCAGTCTGAGTCTGACCCCATTATGATTGCAACTTTGGGTTTCATGAACTGATGACTTTTAATGTTTGTCTGATTTGATTAGCTTTGGTATTCACGGCTTCGAAGTCGTCGCCGAGGATCGTAATGTGACCCATTTTTCTGAAGGGCTTTGTCGTTTCTTTCCCATAAATATGAACAAAGACATTTGATATTTTCAATACTTCCTCTATGCCGCTATACATTGCAGGGCCTTGATGGTCTGGGTGTCCAAGAAGGTTTATCATCATAGCTGGTGACCTGAGAGATGTGTCACCTAATGGAAGATTTAGTAGCGCCCTGAGGTGCTGCTGATATTGACTGCTTACACATGCTTCTATTGTATGATGTCCGCTATTATGTGGCCGGGGAGCTACTTCATTTATTAATACTTCACCATCTTTTGATAAAAACATTTCTATGGCCAATAGGCCTTGTAGTCCATAAGCCTGCATTGTAGATATGGCAAGGGTCTCGGCTGCTTTTCTGGTGGTGTCATCTATTCTTGCCGGACAAAATAAGTTTTCAACAAGATTGGCTTCCGGATTGAATAACATTTCCACCACGGGAAATATTTTGAGTTCTCCCATCTTATTGGCAACTGCAATTACAGCCAACTCCTTATCGATATCTACAGCTTCCTCTATAACACAGGGGCCGTCAACCAATTTGTGCAGCTCATTATTTGATTTTATGATGACCACGCCTTTGCCGTCATAACCGGCTGTTCTGCTTTTCTGAACAAATGGGGCAATCCAGGTACCATTTTCGACTGCAGCTAAGACTTCAGCTTTATCATTGTACAATGCAAATGGAGACGTCGGCAAGTCGTGTTGTTTGTAAAATTCTTTTTGCCGTCCCTTGTCCTTTATGATGTCCAATACATCCGGATCAGGAATGACTGTTTTACCCTGTTGCTTGAGGACGCGGAGTGCGTCTGTATTAACGTGCTCAATCTCGATGGTAATGATATCCTTATCTGCCCCGAAGTCTAAAACGGCTTGATAGTCATTGAAATGCCCTTCTGTCATTTTATGCACCAAATGTGCAGCAGGGCTATTGCTTGAACTATCTAATGCTTCCAGGTCTAAGTGCCAGTTAGCGCCTTCAATGGCAAGCATCTTGCCAAGCTGACCAGCGCCAAGAATTCCTATCTTCTTTCTGAGTGACATATGGCATGAATATTTTTATCAGGCTTGTCTGATGTAGTTACTAGCATAGAGTCTAAGTCAATGCAATTCATACAACAAGATAAACCTACAATTTTTGGATTCGATCGCCAAAAATAGAAAATATTACCCAGTTGTCACACTTGGCGTATGGAAATGGGTGTCTCCAGATTAATATACCTCGGTAAGTGATTAGGCCATTGAGGTAAGAGCCGCATTTTTCATCTTTTTCCTGTCATGTTCTTTTAAGAATATTTTTCTCAAACGAATGAAGGAAGGTGTTACCTCTACATACTCATCTTTCTGTATGTATTCTAATGCCTCTTCCAGACTTAACTTGGTAGCCGGTGCGATCTTGTTTTTATCATCAGAACCTGAAGCTCGCATGTTTGTCAGCTTCTTCGTCTTAGTCACATTGACTACCAGGTCTCCTGGGCGGCTATGCTCTCCAATAACCTGACCTTCGTAGACATCTTCTCCCGGATCGATGAAGAAAAATCCTCTATCTTGTAAATTATTGATAGAGTAGGGGATGGCTGTACCAGTATCCATGACAATAAGAGACCCATTCTGCCTGCCAGGTATCTCACCTTTGTAAGGCTGATACTCTTTGAAGCGATGAGACATGATAACCTCTCCGGCAGAAGCCGTTAATAAGTAATTTCTCAACCCTATGATACCTCTTGACGGGACTTCAAATTCTAATAATACTCTGTCTCCCTTAGGCGTCATGGATAGCATATTACCTTTTCGCTTTGTGACAGCTTCTATGGCTTTTCCTGAGACGGTCTCAGGTATGTCTATTCTCAATTCTTCTACCGGCTCGCATTTGACATCGTCGATGTGCTTGAATATAACTTGAGGCTGGCCAATCTGAAGTTCATAGCCTTCTCTTCTCATAGTTTCTATCAGTACAGCTAAGTGTAATACACCTCTTCCGTAAACTTTGAAAGTATCTGCTGAGTCAGTTGGCTCTACTCTTAAAGCGAGATTCTTTTCCAATTCTTTTTCTAGTCGTTCTTTGATATGTCTCGATGTTACAAACTTTCCATCTTTACCAAAGAAAGGGGAATCATTTATGGTAAAGGTCATGCTCATAGTCGGCTCATCAATAGCTATACTCTGAAGCGCTTCAGGTGTTTCAAAGTCTGCTATGGTGTCACCGATTTCAAAACCTTCTATACCTGTAATGGCACAGATATCTCCCGCTACTACCTCATCTACTTTAATCTTACCAAAGCCCTCAAATACAAAAAGCTCTTTAATTCTAGACTTGATGACTTTGCCGTCTTTCTTTACCAGGGATACTGGCATGTCGGGTTTCAACTTCCCTCTACTCAGTTTACCTATAGCAATTCTACCTATGTAATTAGAGTGGTCTAAAGATGTGATTAGAAGTTGAGGCGTACCCTCTGATACTTTTGGCGGTGGGATTTGCTCTATTATTGTATCTAGTAGTGCTGTGATATCTTCTGTAGGCTGGTTCCAATCTAAACTCATCCAGCCATTCTTAGCAGACCCATATAAGGTAGGGAAATCCAATTGCTCCTCAGATGCATCTAGCTGAAACATAAGGTCAAATACCGCTTCATGAACTTCGTCAGGTGTACAGTTTTCTTTGTCTACTTTATTAATAACAACTATCGGCTTTAGACCCATGCCGATTGCTTTTTCTAATACGAATCGCGTCTGAGGCATGGGGCCTTCGAATGCGTCTACTAATAATAATACACCATCCGCCATATTCAAAACACGCTCTACCTCGCCACCAAAGTCACTGTGACCAGGTGTATCTATCGTGTTGATTTTGATACCCTTGTAAGTCAAGGAAACGTTTTTGGCAAGGATGGTTATACCTCTTTCTCTTTCGAGGTCATTGTTGTCCATGATCAATTCACCAGGGGTCTCATGGTCTTTAAATAATTTCCCGGCCAATAGCATCTTGTCAACTAATGTGGTCTTGCCGTGGTCTACGTGTGCTATGATAGCAATGTTTCTAATATTCATCTTCTTAAAACTTTAGCCTGTAAAAAATTAAACTAAATCTTCACCAGGCACTTTCATTTTCCCCATATAGAGGAGGACTTACTTATTAATTACCAATTCATTTTTCAAGGGGTGCACGTTCAACTGTAACATATATTATATAGAGGACATAGACCCATCTCAAAAACGTGCGCAAAGATATTCTATTTTTTATCATCCAAGGCTTTAACGATCTTTATATATCATTATTTGATGCTTTATTGTCAAGAATTGACCTTGTGTTAACAAACCTGAGACTTCTTTATTGATTTCTTATGTACTTTAGATGGTTTTTATGGACCTTTAGAGGGAGGTATGTATGTTGTTTTTTCGACTGACTTGCATCAGCGATGTGAAGTGGTGGCGCAGCGAATGCGAAGCCAGACTCGATGGAGCATAAAGCGGAATCGAGGCCGAACGAATAGTGAGCCACGTAACGTAGCGACCCGCAACGCAGTGGAGGGGGATGCCCAAAGTAATAAAATAAAATTTACTTACAGATAGCTCTATAGAGAGGAGAATTTATCAAGAAGAGAATAATAAGGCTTAACATCCGATGATGAATGATTATTTAATGATCAAGTCTTCTATAGACTCATCGCCCATGTCCAATCTTAGCACAGGATACTGCTTATAGTTGTCCTCTTTGTATGGAGAGTGATTATATATGTATTCAAGCCTTTGAAATGGACTTGAAGCGAAAGTAGAATCGGATGCAACCTTCGCTTCAAAAGAAGCTTTTAACTCTTCATCAGTCTTAAGTATGTCAGCGGCTAAAGGCTCGAATAAGTAGTCTGAGTAGTACTCCTTCCTCATAAGGATAGGATCAAAATAATTCCATCTGAAATAGGAATCTCTAGCTAAAGGCTCCAATGCTTCAATAATATATCTCATGCTCTTCTGTCGAGTAGGGACGAGTATGCCGCCTTTGTAGACTTTGTGCAGCCCTGGCACTGTGGTCAATTTCAAAGTGTGATGATAGGGCTGCCCCTCAAAAAGTCTGTCATTGGAATAGGCGTCGATAATGTATTGCTCACCTTTTAACATTGTATCTCTTAAGACCTGATAGGTTTTGACATCGTTTCTATGTAGATGTTCTATAATATCAGTCCAGGCTCGAGGTATGTAATAATATGAAGGGATACGTATTGAGTCAATGGCATTGTAAGAACTGTAGTAAGGTACTTTTTCTTTAAATGGCCTGTTTCTATTGTACCGTCGAATATCAGACCCGGTAATATCTGAGTGTTTAGGTTCTAATGCATAGCCATGAAAGACAATACTGTCATGTTCGAGTGTATCCAGAGCATATTGTAATGGATAAAACGCTCTATTTTGATAAAATTGATCTTGAGATTCGCGGAGATAGATCAATTGCTCCTTTTCTTGAAGACAAAAATCAAGTAATATTTCGGTGAGCCGATATGTAGATTCGACCCTTTCACTAAACGGCTTAAGCATATGAGTTTCTGACATGAGGGATAGACTGCCAAATAAAGC
Organism: Saprospiraceae bacterium; assembly: GCA_007125435.1. GTDB lineage: Bacteria > Bacteroidota > Bacteroidia > Chitinophagales > Saprospiraceae > SLDF01. The sequence continues at coordinate 8,797 of SLDF01000074.1, read as the reverse complement.
AGCATAACCACTGCTATAGCGCGGACTATCCATGAATGCAAATATACCCTTTCTGGGGTCACCGCCAGGGCACAGCACATAGGGTACTGCAGTGTCCTCCTTTTTCATCATACCATCATAAACAAATGGTAGAAGTGTCGTTCTCATGTACAACCCTTTGGGACCATTGAGTTGGTCTGCTTGCGTAGGGATTATGGTCATGGTGTGTTGGTAGTCGGCGCCGTTACTAGTATGTGTGTCTAGAAATACATCGGGTCTCCAATTTGTGTAAGTTGTATTAAACGATTGAGCTTCTTTGCTTTTGGCTTTAATAAAGTCGCGATTGAGGTCTAAATTTCTGGCATTAGCCCTAAAACCATGAGCTTCAGGTCCATTTTGATTCACTCTGGAATGGCTGTTTCTATTTAACATGCCATCGACATTGTATGCCGGTATAATTATGATGACAACATCTCGAACCAGAACCTCAAGTTGGCAGGAAAAATGGTAGTCTCTTAGAAGTGCAAGACTTGACTCTATACCTGCGGGTTCACCTGGATGGATACCATTGTTTAGCCAAAAGATTACTTTGTCTTGTTGGCGAGCTTTGTCACCATTGCTAAATTTTTCATCGCTTATTATGAGTTTATGAATGACGTGACCGCCATCTGATACGCCCATCGTATCCAGGGAAATATATGGTGATGCTTCTGAAAGTTTAGAGATAAACTCAACCATACCATTATGATCAAGACAAGTATTAGCGTCTATTTCGTATGGCAGAAGCCAGGCAGTATCAATTTCAGTTGTATGTTGACCATACAAATGCTGTGTCTCAGAAAAAATACAAAGGCCTAGCAATATGACAGTGAAGGCTGAGGCTGTGCTATCAAATCGGAAGCATTTAGTCATCATACGGGATTAATTACATCCATTATAATTCTTGCAGCGTTGTCTGAGGCGAAAGTTTCAGCTTTTAAAACGTGACTCAATTCATCATAATTGGTCTTAAAGTATATGTGGTGCCGGGGGCTGAGGCACTTATCCAATTCTTTAGAGAGCATTTGTGAATTAAAGTCATCTTGTATGAGCTCTGAAAGAAAAGGCTTGTCTAATATCAGATTGACCAGTGAAATATATTTCACTTTGACAAGTCTCTTGGCAATGGCATAGGAAATGGTATTGGCTTTATAGCATACGACTTGAGGAACTTTGAATAGGGCGGTTTCTAATGTTGCCGTACCTGAGCACACCATTGCAGCATCTGCCTGATGAAGTAAATCATATGTCGCATTTTTTATGATAGACACTTTTGACGTTCCATTTTTTATGCGATCGGCAATAATGTCATTATAAAATTCTTCTGGTATTCCGGGTGCTGCAGCTATAGCGAAATGCGTATCTTTAAAGTTTACAGCTGTTTCAAGCATAGTAGGTAATAGTGACTTTATCTCTTGTTTTCTAGATCCGGGAAGTATAGCCACTAAAGGTTGATTTGAAGGTATTGCTATGTCAATTTGGCCTTCTGAAACACTTCGATTGGCAATAGCTTCTAGCAAAGGATGACCTACATAATCCGCTTCTACACCATGCTTTTGATAAAAGTCTTTTTCGAATGGCAATATCACCAGCATTCTATCCACGTACTTTTTGATGAGCTCTACTCTTTTTTCTTTCCACGCCCATATCTGTGGTGATATGTAATATATGACTTTATATCCTTTGCGTTTTAGCCATTTAGCCATTCTGAGATTGAAGCCCGGGTAGTCGATGAGTATGACGGCATCAGGCTTGAAGGCATTGATCTGCTCTTTACAGTCATTGAAGTTTCTAAGGATAGACCGTATATTAAGTAACACCTCTGTAAAGCCCATAAATGATAGTTCTTCTATAGGCTTTAGTATCTGCACACCGGCAGCTAGCATATTTTCTCCCCCCCAGCCTTTTATATCTAGCGATCCACCACTATTGAGGAGTGATCGCACCAGATTGGACCCGTGCAAATCACCTGAGGCTTCACCTGCCAGTATGAACAGTTTATTGTGTTGAGACATGGTCTCGTATTTAGAAGAGGGTATTAAAAAATAAAATCATCCACAGTGCCGCACCGATTAATGTTGCGAATATGATACCCCTCATGGATTGATAATACATTTTTTTGCGATAGTAGCGCATGAGTATGAGATTTAGACATATAGCTACGACGAGGCTTGTTCGCTCCCTGAATAACTCTCCGAGTCCATCGTCATTGCTAATACCCCAGCTTTCAAGTTGCTCAAAAATCAACATAAAGACGGCATAGCCAATAAAAGGTAAAACTATACCTGCGACTAAGCCGGCCCATATGGCGTTTTTGTTTAGAAATATCCGAAACATATTAATGTATTATAATTGATTCAATCTTGTCAAACTTGCAATAGCATCGTGCTTTGTAAGGTCATGACCTGACGGAACAATCGAAATATAGCCTTGCTCCAGAGCATAGACATCCGTGTCCCTGCCTTCATCTTCATTAACAAACTTTCCTGTCAGCCAATAGTATTTCTGCCCTCTTGGATCTTCTGCCTCCATGAAATCTTCTACCCACCTGGCCTCTGCTTGCCGACACACCCTCATACCTTTGATCTGCTGTCCATCCTCCATCACAGGAATGTTCACATTCAGGAGATTAGTTTTGAATAAGCCTTTTTCTAAAACATGAGACATGATCCGCTTTACGAATGGCTTGCAGGGCTCAAAGTCCGCATCAAAAGAATAATCCAGGAGCGAAAATCCTATCGAATTTATACCTTCTAGCGAAGCCTCCATAGCCGCCGACATAGTACCGGAGTAGATAATATTTATCGATGCATTTGATCCGTGATTGATGCCCGACACGCATAAGTCAATATTGCGGTCTTTTAGTATGACATGTTTAGCTAATTTGACACAATCCACAGGCGTCCCATTGCACTCATAAGCTTCTACATCACCAAAAGAATTGACTTTATTTAGTCGCAATGGGTTGTGAATTGTTATCGCATGCCCCATTCCAGACTGCGGCGAGTCTGGCGCCACGACCAGACAGTCGCCCAATTCACTAGCCACTTCTACTAATGCTCTTATACCCGGCGCAAAATGTCCGTCATCGTTCGTTACCAGTATTAATGGTCTATTTGTATTTTTCATATCATTTTTGTGTTACACATTACCATTGCAATCTGACACTTATGTAGAGTGGGATTGTTAGGGACTTAACTGTAGGTTGCAGATCATATATTTTATATAAGGTCTTCATACAACACTTGATTATTGACAACAAACATACCACTTTGATGGCAATATCCTTTTAAAGCAGCATTTTTTATAATTTGTTTTTGGGCATCACCCTCCTCCTGTCGTCGTCAGGTCGCTACGTTTCGTGACTCGCTGTTCGCTCGGTCCTGCGGACTCACTCGCTATCGCTCCTGATCACTGCACATCGCTGATGCTATTAGTCGATCGCTACTTATATAATTGTGTTTATTAGTCGTTTGATAGCCTGTGAATAGATAACGTAAACCCTATTGTATCAAAAGATGTCGTGAAGCTACGAGAATATCAGCTTGTATTGGTCTTACACTTGGAATTAATCATGGAAAAAGTTTGTTTCTTAAATAGTTTAATATGGTTGTTTGGTATAAGTTATCTTGTTTTCGAAGCGCATGTATTGTAGTTCTAATCTCAATTTGAAGCCTTTCACTAAAAAATGCACTAGTTTGGCAAATAGAGAGCGATGAAGTAGTATTTTATATGTTATCTTTGCAATACAAATGATATAACAACAAGAGATATATCATTTATCCTTAAAACAATTTGATATGAAAAATAGAGCAATTTTGTTCCTGGTAGTAGGAACCCTGCTAACTTATGTAGCTTGTAGACCTGGAGAAGTTGAACCAGGTCCTGTTAATTACACCACTGAATTAAGAGTACCTGCCGGATTCAATTATGAAACCGTAGATCAAGTCCGATTTGAGATAAAGGTCTCAGACGAACAGTTCGGTGGTATGTCTCACCGCTTGACCATTTATCATGGTGACCCTGAAGATAAAGGCGTAGAATTAGTATCGGGAGGTGGCTCCATTTCTAAGCCGTTTGTTGGCAAAATCGAAAAGGCCGTAATTCAGAAAGACCTTTATGTCGTCAAAACTGCGCCCAATGGTGACAAGACAACAAGAAAGGCCATAGTCTCTGACAATAGAATTGAGATGGAGTTTAAAAACCTTCGATCTGTTATGGTGAAGTCAAGAAATGCCTCTGTCGACTGCAATAGTGGGTGTGACCAGATTATCGAAAATGGTACCAACCAAAATGTAAATGCTAGTGGTAATCAAACCATTTGCTTAATTGGCACCTTCTCAGGAAACATTACACTCAATGGAAATGGACGTGTAGTCATATGCGGCGATGCCACAGTCAATAATCTTAACATGAATGACAATAATTCAGAGCTTATTGTTACAAGTAGCGGAAGTGCGACTTTTACTGGCAATGTAAATCCCAATGGTAAAATCTATAATTATAACGAGATAAGCTTTAATCAGTCAATAACGCTCAATAGTAATTCACTCTTTATTAATGAGGGTGACGTATCCATTGGTCAAAACTTTACAGTAAATTCAAGTGAGCCTCATGAGAATGGAGGATATATTACAATCAACAATAATTTAACGTTAAATAGTAATACAAACCTCACTAATTTCTGCAATATCACAATTGGTCAAAACTTAATATTAAACGGTACACTTAATAACCATGAGTACACCACCACTAGTAATACCACGACTATAAATAGTAATGGAAAATTAGAATTACACAATGCAGCGATGAGTTCAACAAATAACCTCACTGTAAATGGTAATATCAATGGTCAAGGTGCAAAGTCAGTTGTAAAAGTCAATCAGAATACAACTATTAATGGTAGTGGTAGTGTTACAGGTAACATCGAGTTCTGTGATGAAAACGGTATTGAAAACCTTTGGGGTTCAATAGGAAACAATGTGACTCTTTCATGTGAATTTTTCATTCCTACCTCTGAATGTAATCCAGAAGGTCACGGAGAGTCTGATATAGAGGACAGTGATGGAGATGGCGTTCCGGATATTCTTGACGATTTCCCTGATTTGCCATCAGGTGCATTCAGCAATTTCTTTCCATCTGAAACTGGAGTTCATTCTCTGGTGTTTGAAGATTTGTGGCCTGGATATGGTGACTTTGACATGAATGATGTTGTTATCGACTTTAGACATAATTTGGTTACCAATAGCAATAACCAAGTTGTAGAAATCAGATCTACTTTCATTTTAAGAGCCTTAGGCGGTACCTTGAATTCAGGTTTTGGTATAGAATTGCCAGTATCATCATCTAACGTTGCTTCAGTATCAGGAGCTACTTTAGAGAGTGGTCACTCATCAGCGGTAATCATCGTTTATGAGAACTCTAAAGAACACCTTAGAGCCTGGAATACAGTTCCATCTGAACCTATGGAAGATCCAGTTACTTTTAATGTTGTTGTTCAACTGTCTAACCCTGTCGCCCTGTCTAATATTGGACTGGGGGTTTATAATCCATTCATTTGGAGAAATACAGAGGATGCAGGACGAGGACATGAAGTTCACATCGGGGGAAAAGAGCCAACAGCTTTGGCGGATGTTTCATTGTTTGGCGTAAGCAGGGACGATACTAACCCGGCAGAAAACAAATTTTATATTTCAAAAGATAATTTATGCTGGGCGATGCATATTCCTGAGAAGTTTAGCTATCCTGTCGAGAAAGCAGATATTACTCAAACCTATTTGAAATTTGCTCAGTGGGCACAATCAGGTGGAAGTGAATCCCAAAATTGGTATCAGAAGATACCCGGCAACGTAAATTCAAGTAACGTCTTTGATTAAATAAATGCGTATCCCGGTAAAAAAGCATATATTATGTTTTTGAAAATAGGGTTGTAGACAGCTCTGTAGTTCCGCTACAGAGCTGTTTTGTTTAATTGAACCTTTATAATACTTATGTTATTAAGTGATGGGATGACGCTTTATTCAGTAATTTCACCACTGAATACCATTATATCAATTGAATGTCATCATAATGCAGTAGATTGATTTCAAAATAATAAATACGATCTATGTTAAAAATAGCTTGTGCTCAATTAGACTATATCATCGGTGATTTTGAAGGGAATACAGAGCAGATTATAAACAGCATTATCAAGGCAAAGCATGAAGGGGCAGATTTAGTTTGCTTTAGTGAATTGGCTATTTGTGGATACCCGCCAAGAGACTTTCTTGAGTTTGATGACTTTATAGATAGATCCAATGCCTCCATAGAAAAGATTTTAGCCTATACCAATGATATAGGTGTGATCCTAGGGGCACCAATAAAAAACCCTGATGTTGAAGGAAAGGATTTGTTTAATGCTGCATTATTTATCTATCAAAACAAAATCCAGTTTACCTACCACAAGACATTGTTACCAACCTACGATATCTTTGATGAATATCGGTATTTTGAGCCGGGTAAAACGTTTGATATATTTGAATTCAAAGGTTATAAAATAGCCATCACTATATGTGAAGACATCTGGAACATTGGTAATGATAATCCTCTATATACGATTTGCCCTATGGATGAAATCATTAACCACTCTCCCGACTTCATGGTGAACCTTTCAGCATCCCCTTTTTCCTATACACAACGAGAAGAGAGGCTCCGTATTCTCAAAGAAAACGCTAACAAGTACCAATTGCCTATATTCTACATTAATCAGTGCGGCGCACAGACTGAACTAATATTTGACGGCGGCTCAATAGTTATGAATACAAATGGTTCGGTCTACGACGAAATGACATACTTCACACCCTCGATTAATGTTTATGATGTCAAAGAAGTTTTAGGCGGCAATAGCAATATAATGCCCAAAACTTTTTTGAAAATAGAAAAGATTCACGATGCATTAGTTATGGGCGTTAAAAGCTATTTTGACAAATTGTCCCTAAGTAAAGCCATGGTTGGCCTATCGGGGGGAATTGACTCAGCTGTCACACTTGCGATTACTGCCAGAGCACTTGGACATGAGAATACCCACGCTGTTTTAATGCCCGGACCTTTTTCAAGTGATCATTCTGTCGAAGATGCAATATCTCTGTCAGAGAAACTTAATGTGTCGTATGACATCATACCGATTGAGTCAGTATATGAATCATATTTGCATCTTTTAAAGCCCGTTTTTGGAAATCGACCTTTTGATATTACTGAGGAGAATATTCAGGCGCGCATCAGAGGTATGATTTTAATGGCAATGTCCAATAAATTTGGGTACATAGTTCTTAATACAAGTAATAAATCCGAGGCAGCTGTGGGCTATGGTACACTTTATGGAGATATGTGTGGAGGCCTATCCGTTATAGGTGATCTATATAAAACAGAGGTGTATGAATTGGCAAATTTCATGAATACAGAAAAGATAATCATTCCAATAAATACGATCGAAAAACCGCCCTCAGCAGAATTAAGACCAGATCAATTTGACTCTGATAGTCTTCCTGATTATGATATTCTAGATCAGATTCTCTTTCTCTACATCGAAAAAAGGAAAGGACCAGAAGAAATTGCTAAATTGGGCTTTGATAGAGAATTGGTGAGAAAGGTGCTTCGACTAGTTAATATGAATGAATTTAAGAGATACCAAACCGCTCCAGTCCTAAGAGTTTCCCCGAAGGCTTTTGGAATCGGAAGAAGAATGCCTATCGTTGGAAAATACTTGAGTTGAATAAGTGAATTAAAGCTGAAAAAAAGTTATGTCGGAAGAAGAATTGCTAGCAGAAATACAAGAAATTGAACAATTGATTCAATCTCAGGAAGAGCTTGCTGATAGAATTCAGGAGTTACTCACAGAGAACCCTAGTTTAGACCAACTTCCTGAAGAACTTAAGGCATTCCATCCTAAAAGTCTCTACGCAATGACTGTGCGTTCTATAGCTATACTCAAAATAAAACGGATTGATCTGCTCCTTTCAGCAAATACTATTGATAAACTCAATGTTCTATTAAAAAATGCAATTGAAAGTGAAGACTTTGAAAAAGCAGCAGAAATAAGAGATAAAATAAGTGATTTACTTCTATCTGAGTCTGAATAAGCCTTTTTTTATTTACTTTTTTAGATGTCAGGATTAACCCGCATTATGCATTAGGGTTTCGTAGTGAGGGTTTAAAAGGCGAAAAAATAAGTGATTTCGCGATTGAATCATAGTCACCCCTATGGTGAATGAGCGAAATCAAGCAAAGCGCCTTATTTTGAAGCCATTTAAATCCGTAATAGAAATCGCTAATGTATAATGCGGGTTAAAATAGAGAGGCTTAAGGTCAATTTTCTAATTAGGGTTGAAAAGGGTTATATATAAGAGTTTGAGTGAATGCCACATTAGTGCGCTCATAGTGAAGAAGTTGACCTCAAGCACTCTCTTTAAAAGTAAATTGTAAAATCAAGACAAATCTACAGAGGATTATTACGCGTTTTTCGTCAATTTTCTTTAAAACATATTTAAATTAATTTAATATTAATTCAATGCTGTGTATCTGTGCAGACTGTATATACTAATCCGGATCGAAAGAAACTTAGTGGTAGTTGTGATCAATTAAGGTGGAATTTAGAATTGGAGATTCACAAAAAAGTTAAATATTACGGTTGTGGTGGAAGGATGCACAGAGAATTGATTATCAAAAATAATCCAGAGGCAGTTATTTTAAAGAAGTTTTTTCCGAAACCTCAACCCTCTCTTGTTAATGATTTACCCAAACT
>SLDF01000299.1 GCA_007125435.1 Saprospiraceae bacterium | reverse complement strand
TTTAATTTATACTTCCTTGTTCATCAGTCACGTAGCTAAGGCTATGTTCCTTCTTCACAAGTCGTCTAAATCAAAATTCTCTATGCTCCAGCTCACTTCAGGAATTATTAGAGGTAGCCTATAGCTAAACAAATTGACTACACCCTCTATGTCCCTCAAATATCAAATAATAGTGTTAATTTTTCACCTTAATATTGAGTAGCAAACGACATATCGAATTTCATGCATTAAAAATCATTTCAAATGTCAAATAAAGAATTGGACAGTTTAATCATTAAGATCAAAAACTATGAAAAAAGAAGACAGCCTCTAGAACCGCATCAGTCTCATCGAGATGAACTCAATAAGCACATGATTGCTTATAGTGACAGCTTTCTGCGGTCCATTAGCCATTCAAAAGCGTTTGAAGACGATAACTCTCTAGCTGATACATTGCTTGAAGAGCCTATCAAGGAAGAAGCTAGTTCTTTTTCCGATATTCTGGATCAGTTATGGAATTGTGTCGATAATCAAGGGCTCAATCCTGCAAGTGGCGGACATCTGGGCTATATACCGGGAGGTGGAGTTTTCGCTTCGTCCATTGGAGATTATTTAGCAGCGATCACGAACAGGTATGCAGGCATGCATTTTGCCTCGCCGGGTGCCGTTAACATAGAACGAAGACTGATAGCATGGATGTGCCAGATATTTGATATGCCTAAAAAGTCAGGCGGTACGATGTGCTCTGGTGGTTCGATTGCTAGTCTGATCGGCATCACTTGCGCAAGAGACACTATGGGCATCACACCTGACAAAGTCAGCAAATCGGTTATTTATCTCTGCGACCATACCCACCATTGTGTGCACAAAGCTATAAGAATTGCCGGGCTTACACATGCAATCATTCGCAATATACCTAGGGACCTGAAGGATAGAATGTGTACACAGTCCTTAGAGCAGCAGATTAAAAGTGATATATCTGATGGTCTGCTTCCATTTATAGTCATCTCATCAGCAGGCTCCACAGATACAGGTGCGGTAGACGACCTGTATACAATAGGCTTGATTTCCAAAGCCAATAATGTATGGCATCATGTCGATGCTGCGTATGGAGGATTTTTCATGTTATGTGAAGAGCAGAGACCGATATTCAGAGGAATAGAAGATGCAGATTCAATTGTGGTGGACCCACATAAAGGTTTGTTTCTACCTTATGGTCTTGGCGTCTTACTCATCAAAGATCAAAGTCTTCTACTACCCACTTTTCACTACAAAGCCAATTATATGCAGGATGCTTACAGGGATATGGATGTATTTTCTCCAGCAGACTTATCACCTGAATTGACCAGGCACTATCGTGCATTGCGCATGTGGATTCCAATCAAATTGCATGGTATAGGCCCCTTCAGGGATGCCCTCCACGAAAAGCTTCTACTCGCGCAATACGCCACTGTAAAACTTAAAATGATAAGGTACTGTAAACTGCGTTCTACACCCATGCTCAGTGTGGTCTGCTTTAGACTCGAACCACACCAGTCAGAGACCGATAATAATGAGAATGAGCAACTCGTAGATTTCATTCGCAAAAGAGGCAAGGTGTTTTTGTCCAGTACAGTTATTGATGGGGCTACTTACATTCGGATGGCTATCCTTTCATTCAGGACCAATATAGAGACCGTTGATCTCGCTTTGGACGAAATCCGATGCTATATTTCAACACACATTGACCAAGTTTAGCGTGTAAAGGCTAGTCAGTCTATTTGTTCAGTATAGGGCGTGCCCCCCTTCCTGCTCTCCGCTTGTATTCACAAGTCTGGCACAGGGTGTCGCTATTGGTGTGAGCGGCTTCTTGCTTTTAGTGGTGTTCAAAAGAATAGTATTAGATAGGGTTGTATTCATAATTTTGGTCGAGGCCAAGCTAGGGACGGCTGTAATTTTATTGTAAGATTTACAGCGCATTCTACGTATTGGTTTCAAATCAAGGTTTAGTCTATGCTGAGCCGAGGGCGGCTCAGTTCCTTTATTTAGGATAGCGATTTTGATAAAGACTTGAAGAAGCTGAGCCGGGGGCGGCTATAATTTATTATGATTTATTAGTTTACTCATTATGGCTACTTTTTATTAAGATACAGTGATGCCGAGCCAGAGGCGGCTCGGTTTCTTCATTATTTGCTTGACATTTAGTCAACCAAATTGCCACGCACCATTCGGTCATGCACCACTCAGTCACACTCACGCTGAACCGATTTGTGGGTTGCGAGTTAAGATTTGCGAGTGTTAAAACACGAATTATACATGGGAAATCGTAATTAGGGTTGACAAGGCATACAGTCTGCTGATCGCCGTTTACGCATATTGCTATTAATTCTTTTATGGCAATCATGAATCTCCTTCATCGCTTTCAACCTTCACGACAGCTTTCCATTGCATAACCTAGATTCAGCAACGCGTTCCCACTTTGCATTCGGCGTTATCTAATATCGATTCGTCTACTCAGACCCGTAATCAGTTTCTCACTCTTTGAAATAAAGAACTGTTGCTAAAAAGTAAAATCGGTCTAAATATAAGATGACACTTTTCTTACAATTAACCTTAAAAGAAAAAAAAGAGGAGTAGCCAAAAGACTACTCCTCATTATTATCTATTTCGTACTTGAGCTTCGCTTATGGTTGGAAAAGCTCAAAGAATTGATCTAATTTTGGTAAGACGATAATATCAGTTCTTCTATTCTTAGCTCTACCGTCACGAGTATCATTGTCAGCAACAGGAACATACTCTGATCTACCACCAGCGGTCATGCGCTCAGGCTTCACATCGTACTTACTTTGAAGTGTTCTGACTACTGATGTAGCTCTTTTGGTACTAAGGTCCCAGTTATCTGCCATACAATCTGTATTTATTGGAACATTGTCAGTGTGACCTTCTACCAATATCTCAAGTTCATTGTGGTCATTAAGAACTTTAGCAATCTTTTCTAAAACTTTGCTTGCGTCCCTTGTGATAACTGCACTACCAGATCTGAATAACATTTTGTCTGATATCGATATGTAAACAACACCTTTTCTAACCTCTATATTGACATCTTCGTCATCTATATCACCTAGAGATCGCTTAAGATTCATAACCAATGCAAGGTTCAAAGAATCTTTCCTTTGCATATCGGCTGTCAAGTCCCGTATAAATTGGCCCTGCCCTTCGATTTGATCTAGTGACTTCTTGATACTTTCTGCACTAGCTCTATTGACTACAGATAAGTCTTCGAGGTTGGCTAAAAGTGTTGTATTGGTTCTCTTCATGTAGTCAAGCTGCTCTTCCATTGACTTCATCTTATCATTAGCCTTAGCTAAATCATCTTGTGCCTTCTGTAAGTTTTTCTCAGCCTCAGAAAGCTTAGACTTCAACATGGCTGTTTCTTCTTCACAATCCTTAAATTTCTTAGTGAAATCTTCAAGAGACATCTCAGCTGATTTTCTGCCTTCTTCCATCTCACTAAATTTCTTCTTGCTTACACACGATGCTAGCATCAAAAGCGAAAGCGAAAACAATAGTATCTTCTTCATAGGTAAATGTATTTATTAACTCCTTAAAATTAAACAACAGCTATATCAAATGCCGATTCGTATAGCGAGCTCAAAGATAACAATTCAATTAATTATATTAAAAGATATAAAGAAAATCAATAGGAATTACTCATATTTAATTTATTGCTATATCAAAATATGTAAAGAGCGTCATTTAATAGTCTTGAATGCGGGCTCGTTTCTCATAAAATGAAGATAGGTTCATAAACATCATTAAATGACTAAATTGACACATTAACGGGTGGGCAGTAGTGTATTGGTTTCAAGATGAGGCTCATGCGCGTTTGAGCAATATATAGCGAAAATGTCATATATCAACACCGTTTAGCTCCTATTTTCACTTATCAATTATTCTATAAAAATCTTACTACCATAAACAAAACCACTAATCTATGTCAGCTAGGTTTATTCAAGGTAATTTGAATAATTAATTCTATTCTACCTCAACCCTCTTATTATTTTACTAGGACTGAGCAATAGTATTTAATCGTGAGGGTCTAAATATCATGAAAGCAGATGTTGATATAAATGTTGTCTATAAAAGGAGAATAGTTTTACAGATTGACATACAGAAAGAAAAAGCCCGACACTTTACAGTATCGGGCTTTAAATTATCTATGATTCTATATCAATTACTCAATGATGATCATCTTCTTCGTTGCTCTGAAGTCTCCTGCCTCTAACTGGTAGTATAGTACTCCTGTCGCTGGCAATTCTGCCTTCTTAATAGTCACGTTGTTCATTCCGGCTGCAAAGTCACCTTCTATTAACTTCACTAGCTTTCCTGTCACATCGTGGATCATTATTCTCGCTGACATAGCCTCCGGCAATGTGAATCCGATCAACGTCTC
>SLDF01000292.1 GCA_007125435.1 Saprospiraceae bacterium | reverse complement strand
CAACTGATTCTTGCGTGAGGGATAGAAGCGATATGAGTGACTGGCGAATGGACAGCAGGAATATGTAGGTGGGGGCGACCGGAGGAAGCCACCAGATACATAATGACTGCCCATGAGACAGTCAGGAATACAAGCGAATAGCCCGACCCCGCACGATAGTAAGGGGGCACGCCCACAGTAAATAATGGTTAAAATTCATCCAATATAAATTCGTCGTCGATGTCTACATCCGGCTCGTCATCGCTTTGGTAAAAACGAGCGTATTGATCGCAATCTGTAACGATCGTGCGAGGCTCCGGAGGTGTAAAAAACTTCAGATCCGGGTCGTAGTCGACCGTGGGATCTGCCTCTAACTTTTCAATGAATTTACCAAATATAGGTCGTGCCATACGACTACCTTGACCATTAAAAAAAGATCTGAATCGAATCCAACGATCTGAGCCACCCACCCAGGTACCTACAACAAGACCCGGTGTAATGCCCATAAACCAACCATCGACATGATCATTCGTCGTACCCGTCTTGCCACCTACAGCGCTCTTAAGGTTTCTGGCCCTCAATCCGCCTACCGCACCCTTGAGAAGGTCTACCATTACATAATTGGCTTCTGACGGAAGGGCAACAATTTCTTCATCTGTCGCTCTATAGATGACTTTACCATTTCTATCTTCTATCATGGTGATGAAGTAAGGTCGCTTGTACACACCATTATTCGCAAATGTAGAATAGGCAGCCGTCATCTCGTATACCGACAAGTCCGGCGACCCCAGACAGATTGATGGCTGACGGGGAACTCTGTAGTCGCCGTCATACCGACGCGCTGAGCTATCAATACCCATATTGTGCAATAGCCCCCGCACGGGTTCTGCATCGCCTAGCTGCTTCATCAAATACACAGATACAGAGTTAACTGAATTTGCAAGGCCTTCATAGAGGTCTATCGGCTCATTCCTAAACTCGCCAGTAGAGTTTTTGGGCGACCATGGTTCGAGTAGTCCAAATCGACCTTCTCCGGGACTAATGGTATACTGAACATCTTTAATGGGGAAACATGGCGAAATACCAAAATTAGCAATAGCCGAAGCATAGACAAATGGCTTAAATGTAGAGCCTACCTGCCTATTACTTCTAATATGATCATACTGATAGTACCTATAGTTGACACCGCCTACCCACACCTTGATATGTCCTGTCACGGGATCCATGGCCATGACACCTGCCTGCATAATCATACGATGGTACCTGATGGAATCCAATGGCGTCATCACCGTATCTTTTTCAAAACCATCTACACCATAGGCAAATACCTTCATGTCCGTGGGCGTATTAAAATCCTCTTCAATTCTCTCTTCCAGATCTTTCCAAAATTCTTTAACCTCAGGCCAATAAGGTTCTTTTAACAAGTTTTCAAGACTTTTTTTGACATCATCATCCAGATTATCAGCCTTTCGGATGGTTGGTGGATCTTCTTGAGCCTTTAGGGCAACTGCAAGCTCTTCATCATTGAATCGAAGGTTTTCATAATCACCATTAGTGATCAGCGCCACTTCGTCCATAAAGTTCTTTCTTATAGACCTATAACGGTCAGAGACTTTAATATGGGACCTGAGAGAGCGCTGCCTGAAGTTCTTTTGCTGTTGATCGGCACCATAGGTCCATGGGTCTAAGTTCTTCCACTCTTTAAAGTACCTGTCCTGCACATCTTTCATATGTTCCATGACGGCGGATTCTGCATATTCCTGCATAGTAAGATCCAGAGTGGTATATATTTTGAGCCCGTCGATAAAGATGTTGTATTTTTCTCCATTGGGCTTGCGATTCTCTGGTAAGTCCAGAAGGCGTTCTACTTCTCGCCTGGTCTCCATCAAAAAATATCTTCCTATACCTTCTGAATGGGAGGCTCTTTTAAATCGGCTGACATCAAGTTCTGTATTTTTTAGTGAATCAAGCTCATCTTTAGTAATAAACTTGGATTTGCGCATTTGGCTGAGGACGACATTTCTGCGATTGCGGGTCAGCTCCGGCCTGCGCATAGGGTTGAAGTAGGATGGGTTCTTGAGCATACCTATCAAGGTGGCAGCTTCTTCCGGGTCTAGGTCCTTTTGGTCTTTGCCAAAGAAGGTCTCAGCCGCTGACTGAATCCCATATGCATCATAGACGAATTCACACCTATTGAGATATAGCGCAATTATTTCTTGCTTACTGTATCTTCTCTCGAGCTTGACGGCGGTAATCCACTCCTTTAGCTTAACAAAGATCAAGCTCAGTGTTCTGGATAATTTATTTTTTCCACTAAAGTCCCTATTGGAGAACAATTGTTTAGCTAACTGTTGAGTAATCGTAGAGCCTCCACCGGACTCTGACTTGCTCAATACGAGTGTGCGAAACAATACCCGGCCGAGTGCTTTGAAGTCGATACCGGCATGCTTAAGAAACCGCTCGTCTTCTGTAGCGACCAGAGCTTTTACAATATAAGGATTGAGCGAATCGTATTCGACTTGTACTCTGTTATATCTAAAGTGGCGTCCGATTATTCGTCCATCTGAAGATATGACATCAGAAGCATATGTATCAATAGGATTCTCTAAGTCTTCAAATGTAGGAAGCTTAGTAAAGGATAGGATGATAAATGTAAAGATTATGGAGACTATAGCTCCAATGACAAGATAATACAACCATTTGATTATAGAACGCTGTAAGGGGGTTGGAGTAAAATCCTGATCTTTTTTACTACTACTCATTGAGCTTGTATCGATGGTTAAAAGATGAACAAAATTAAGCTTTAATTGATAAAAAGACGATCATAATAACCTTTTTCATACATGGACAGATGCCGTGCAAGGTGTTTGATTTATGGTTAATCATTGATATAGACCCATAATGCCTCTGTGATGATATCTTCATCTTCAATCCATACATCATAATGCGCATTACCAATCTCAGGCAGTAAGGAAAACGAAACTTTTTGGTTTATATTCTTTTTGTCGTGATACATGAGGTCCATAGCCAAAGGCAATAGTTCGCGATCCAGCTTAATATATGGAAAAGTTGACCTTAAGAAATGCCTTATAGCCCGGTAGGACTCTAATGACAATCCGACAACGCGATGGCTTATCCACGCCTCCACCTCCATGCCCATAGCAACAGCCTCACCGTGCAAAACGTCCATATTGTTTTGTAGAGCAAGACTCTCGATAGCATGGCCAATGGTATGTCCGAAGTTGAGCGTTTTTCTAACACCGCTTTCCTTCGGGTCTTTATCTACTATTTGACACTTGATTTGAGCTGCACGCAATAGCAGGTCCTGTGACAAATCCTTATGAAGGTGTGAGATATCATGATTATTAATTTCTTCCCATAAGGAGACATCAGCAATAAGTGCATGTTTAATCAGTTCAGCATAGCCGTTGACACATTCCCTCAATGGCAGTGTACTTAAAAAAGACCTATCTATCCAAACAGCAACTGGCGGATAAAAGCTGCCAATGACATTCTTAAGGTGCTGGTGATCTATGCCGGTCTTGCCGCCAATAGAGGCATCTACCATGCCCAGTAGAGAAGTCGGTATATTTACATAAGGTATGCCTCTTTTGTAAACCGAGGCACAAAACCCTCCTATGTCCGTCACAACACCACCACCTATATTAATGATCAAGCTCTTTCTACTGGCTTTGTAGCGATGAAGAGCCTGCCATATGGATTCACATGTTTCAAGTGATTTAGACGCTTCACCGGGAGGAATTTCAAAAACAGCTCTCGGAGTCAATGATAATTGACTCTTAATAAGTGGGTAGCAATATGATAAAGTATGACTATCGGCTATGACGAATAATTGATCCGCCTTCAAGTTGTCGATCTCCTGTAGGAGGCTAGTCCAGCCCAACTGTCCATGATAGACAGGATGAAGATTAAAATCTAATGTATTAGCGGGCTCAGACATAGTCATAAATTATTCAACCCAATTAATCTTATCTTCAATTGCTCCTCGTGGGCTTTCAAGTGTAAGGCCTTCACGAGGTACGCCAAGATAGAAAAAACCTAAGCACCTTTGATTTTCATCTAAAGGGATAAATTCACCAAAGCGGTCTTTAGCTCCGGGAGTACTCCAGTAACCTCCCAGGCCAAAAGCCGTCGCAGATAACCAAAGGTTTTGAACTGCACAGGCTACAGCAGCAATCTCTTCCCATTCAGGCAAACCACTGTCTTCATGACGCTCCATGACTATGGCGATAACTGCCGCACACTGAAGTGGTTTCTTCGTCGTCTTCTTGCGCTTAATCTCTGAAAACTTATCACCTGCATGAGCTTTATAGTCCTCAGCTAGCCATTCGGATAAGCGCTGCAGACCACTACCTTGAATAATTGTGAAACGCCATGGCTCAGTCTTTTTATGAGTAGGCGCACAATTGGCATTAT
>SLDF01000414.1 GCA_007125435.1 Saprospiraceae bacterium | reverse complement strand
TGCATTACCAGTCAGAGGATGGCAACTGGGTAGATCTGGACTACAGTCTGGAAAGAAAGGGAAATACGTATGCCTATCCGGCACAGAGCCCTATAGCTACTTACGACCTCACCGATGAAAGTCTTCATATCCTCTCATATGATGCGCTGATGAGATGGGATAAGCGCGCGACTATCGAATTTATCACCAGCGATGAGGCGTGGAATCGATCCATAGAAAGCGGCTCCCCCTTACCTGCCCTTATCGCTGAAAACAAGCTTAATTTCCGTGACTTTTTCCCGGGATTTGACAAGCAATACACATTTTATGCAGGAGCTGTGAAAAAGGATTTTATCATACGTGAGCGGTCTGCTCTACCGACAAGTATGGAACAGGTAATCATCAAAGAAATAGTAACTCTGCCACCGGGCCACACCATAGATGTGTCCAATAATAACCAGGATGTCTTTAAAAAACTGAATGTAAAAAATGCATCGAACGACATCGTCTGGACATATCATCAGACTGTACTAACAGACAAAGGCTCTAAAGGAAAGAGGAATGAAAGAATCAGAAACCCACATGAGGCTGACTATATCGTGGTAAAACTGGATGACACAAGGTATGAGATACAAACCATCATAGATGCAGCATGGCTTTTGGATCGGGAGAGAGTATTCCCTATAGTGATAGATCCGGTACTAACCATCGAAAACACGGATGTTGTGGGCACTTGTTACTTCCCTGAATTTGAAACTGATACGATACGGACTGAGATACCTGAGGGTGACGAGATATTATACACCGATATTTCTTATGATTTTATTGCTACAGAAGGGACAGATGCCTGGATGTCTGATCAGCGAAGTTTTGTCTCAAGCATGAACGGCTCTACCACAATACAGGTGGGGCAGGGCGATCAAGCCGGCACTATCACTTATGACTTGAATTTCAGTCCGATTGCAAATGGTGTATCACCAGGCATTGTTGATTTTGTCTTTCATTTTTCTCGCGTATGGGGCGATGAAGATGAATGTAATACCGTTTTTAATTTTGTCAATCGAAGGACAGTGGCCATCACCTATGGCACAATAGAGTATGGAGATGGGCCGGTGTACATCAATGAATACTCTGCCTCGAATCGCCAATATCAAGATGGCTTTGGCAGGACAGAGGATTGGATAGAAATATATAATGCAGATCCCGATTTCTTTTTTGATCTATCGGGGTATCATTTGAGCAATGATGCCAATAATCCAATGATGTGGCGAATTGAAGATGGCCTCATCCCGCCGGCTTCATCCGTTGTTGTATTCTGTTCTAGAAGGGACATTTCTTTTGGAGTCGTCTTACATTCAAATTTCAACCTCACTCAGCTCAGGCCTGACCAAATCGTTTTTGCAGACAGGGATGGTAATATCATTGAGACCCATGAGATGTTTGTCACCCAGACCAATCACTCTTATGGTAGGATAACTGATGGTGGAGACGAGTGGGGTGTTTTTCAAGAAGCCACTCCCGGAAGGCCAAATCAAGCCTCATCTCCGGGCTACACTTCCAAGCCTACTTTCAATATTGAGCCCGGAAGGTATGAGGATGCTGTAGCTATAGTGTTGTCTTCTGAACATGAAGAAGAAGAAATTCGATATACGCTGGATGGTAGTACGCCTGGTGTGGATTCAGAATTGTATACCGGACCTTTCTTGATTACTGAAACAACCGTCATTCGCGCCAGGACATTTGATCCTGAGGGTGTTCTCTTGCCTGGCTTCATAGAAACAAATACCTACTTTATCAACGAGCACTCTACACTTCCTGTCTTTTCTTTTGCCGGAGACGCAGATATGCTTGAGTTATTTGGAGGCAACATTGCCTTGAGACCCATTGGCCATTTCGAATACTTTGAAAGCGACGGGTCATTTATCGATGAAAATCTGGGAGACTTTGATAAACATGGAAACGATTCGTGGGAGTACGACCAGAGGGGCGTTGATTTTGTGTCCAGAGATGATCATGGGTACAAAAGAAGATTGGAGCATAAGTTTTTTCAAACATCAGACCGGACGCGATTTAGAAGATTAATGGTCAAAGCAGCTGCCAATGACAATTATCCATTTGAAGAAGGAGGGGCCTATGTCCGCGATGCTTACATACAGCATCTATCGCAGCTTTCAGGATTTGAAATGGATGAGAGGAGCACTACCTTTGTTTCGGTATTTGTCAATGGAACCTATTGGGGAGTCTATGATTTAAGAGAGCGCGTTGACGACAATAATTTTACCGATTTCTACTATGACCAGAATTACACTTTTCGAGAGAGTGATATTTATCTTCAATATATCAAATCATGGGGGCTAAGCGAAGCTCATTTTGGCAATGAGGGGGCGATTCAAGATTGGCAAAGCCTAGTTAATTTTATCGAAAACAACGATATGTCTTCAGAGAGCAACCTTGAGACAGTAGAGTCTTTATTGAACATTGAGAGCTTAATAGACTACTTTGTCTATAACTCTTACATAGTGTCCAGAGACTGGCTCAACTACAATACCGGCTGGTGGCGAGGCCTGGATCCCGCAGGGCAAGCTCAGCAATGGAGATACACCCTATGGGATATGGATGCTGCACTGGGGCACTTTGAGAACTATACAGGGATGCCTGACGTCACCGCTACGGCTCCACCATGTCAAGTGGAAGATTTAGATGTGGGGTTTGGGCATGAGCGTATCTTAAGGAAGCTTATCAATGAAAACCCAGAGATGAGGCGCAGATATATCACCAGATATGTAGACTTGCTCAATACGCATTTGTCTTGTGAACGAGTCATAGAAGTATTGGATAGTATGGTCATGGTAATCACACCCGAAATGCCCCGTCAAATAGAAAGATGGGGAGGTACTATAGAAGAATGGCTTGAAAATGTAGAAGCCGTAAGAAATTTTTTATTGACGAGATGTGACCACCTTATGGAGACAGGTATTGGTTCTTGCTACGACTTGACCGGACCATTTGAGACCGTATTAGATATCAGGCCTGCAGCAGCGGGAAGTATCCGTATGAACTCTGAATGGCTGCCTCACTATCCATTCCAGGCCAATAATTTTGGCAATATAGAGACCATTCTAACTGCAGAGGATGGCCCAGGTTTTGTCTTTAGTCACTGGGAAGTAGAAGGTGTGGATGACATAGGTGACCTTTCATTGACAGATCTCGTCATGAACCTGACAGGACCTGCAAATATCACAGCTGTATTCATGGACCCTACGGTTACAGATGACGATCTGATCTACTATTGGCACTTCAACAGTCTAAATACGCCTCAAGATGTCATAAGCATACCGGCAGACTATAGCGCCATAGATACCTCATCCCCAACAATGACTTATACAGGAGAGGGACCACGTGACATAGATGCTAACAATAATGGCTCTACTTTGAATGCACATCAAGATCAAGGCCCGGGTCGATGTGCTCGTGTAAGAAATCCGTCTGAAGACAGGACACTTGTATTTGACCTGCCAACTGGAGGGTACAAGGATATTAAATTCACCTATGCTGTGATGCGTACGAATAATGGGCAATTAAGAAACCTATTGTCCTATAGCATAGATGGAGAGACGTTTACACAAGAAGGTCTGGATCAGGAAGTTTTTGAGATGAATACAGATTTTGATATAGTTCACCTGGACTTTACAGATATTCCAGAAGTCAATAACAACCCTAATTTTAAAGTTCAAATTGCATTTGACGGCAATACCACAAACTTAAACGGGAACAACAGATACGACAACATTACGCTGAAAGGAATCCTCGACTCGACGACTTCTATCCAGCGCCAAAAGGAAGCGAGCAACATATTTATCTATCCTAATCCCTTCAGTGAAAGATTTTTTGTCGAATCAGATGGCTTGATAGAAAAAGTTGAAATCTACAGTTCCCTGGGGCAAAAGCTTCACTCTCATGTGGACTTTGGTAGTCATTTGACTATGATAGATCTGGGCGGATTCACATCAGGTGTGTATATCATAAGTGTGCATACCAATGGGACAGAATCACGCTACAAATTGGTGAAGGAGTAGTGAAAGGGGGGATATATTTGTTTCGATTAAAAGTAGAGCTAGTATCAAAGGTCAATATGGACCAAGGGGATGGGATAAGATAACGAAAGGTCAAAGGTCTAAAGGTCAAAGGTCTAAAGGCCTAAAGGTCGGAAAGTCGAAAGTGGCTTTGGAAGATAAAAGGAACATTTTAAAAGAGCCAAGGAAAAAGGAAAAAGAGCCAAGGCAAAAGAAGAGAAAAAAAGAGTCAAATGTCGAAAAGTCTGAAAGTCCAAAGTCGAAGGTCACTTTAGAAGATAAAAGACAAAAGGAAAAAGATAAAAGGAACATTTTAAAAGAGCCAAGGAAAAAGGAAAAAGAGCCAAGGAAAAAGAAGAGATAAAAAGAGTCAAATGTCG
>SLDF01000071.1 GCA_007125435.1 Saprospiraceae bacterium | reverse complement strand
GAAGATGTACCTATGAATAGCTTATTGGTCAAGACTTATCTCAAAAGTAGTTTCCCAAATATAGATATAAGTATTGCTGAGAATGGAAAACTAGCAGTCGAACTGTTTGAGAAAGTTCAACCTGACTTGGTTTTAATGGACCTTCAAATGCCTGTTTTGGACGGATACTCTGCGACTGAAGCTATTCGCAATCTTCAAGAAGGCAAAGATGTACCAATTATTGCTCTTACAGCAGGTGCTACCAAAGAAGAGAGAGAAAAATGCCTCAGCTCCGGTATGAATGACTTCTTGACAAAGCCTATTCTTAAAAACGTATTAATTAAGACTGTTCACAAGTACATATCATCAATGTCGAACAAGTAAATTGGGGCGTATTCTACGCCTTCATGACATGAGTAGTCATCAGTGCTTGTTCTATGTCCTGTATGAGGTCACTTGCGTTTTCAAGTCCTACACTGAGACGGATAGTTGTAGGTTTGATACCTGTAGCTAGTTTCTCTTGCTCCGGCATGGCTGCATGTGTCATGGTGTATGGGTGCTGTGCCAGTGATTCAGTGCTACCCAGACTGACAGCCAGTTTGATCAGTCTGAATTGATTCAGTACATCAAATGCCTCTTTCTCTCCACCGTGAACATCGAAAGATATCATAGCTCCTGTACCAGACATTTGCTTATTGAATATGGCTGCTTTTCTTTTATCCTTCAGGATGTCAATGCCGAGATAGGACACGTTAGCAACAGCCTTGTGATCCTTTAGGTATTCAGCCACTTTGATAGCTGTCTTTTGCTGTGCTTCCATCCTGACTTTTAGCGTCTCCAGAGATCGCATCAATAGCCAGCAAGTATTAGCAGATGGTGCATTGCCCAGAAAAGTCCTGTAGGTCTTGATCGCCTGGATATGCTCTTGGCTTCCAAGAACTGCCCCGGCTATGAGGTCGCTATGCCCTCCCAGGTATTTTGTAGCTGAATAAATAGATAAATCGGCCCCCAGCAATAGAGGTTGTTGCCATAGGGGGCCCATATACGTATTATCTACAGCCAGGATAGCGTCAGCGCCATCCTTCTGAAGTGTCTTTTTTAGTGCCAGCATTTCCTCGATATCAAACAAGGCATTCGTAGGATTGGCAGGAGTCTCGATATAGATCATGCCGACTTGCTCAGGCTTGATACCCTCTGATTCCAATTTTTGGCAGATCTCATCCTTGCTGTCTTGTGCAGAAAATGAAATACATTTGATATTAAACGCAGGTAATACCTCTGCAAACAAATGTGCCGTACCACCATAAAGCGGATGCCCATGCAATATGACACCACCCGGCTTTAGGAAGGTCAGTGCCACCGTCGTGATGGCCGCCATACCACTGTCGTGAACAGACGCTGCCTCAGCCTCCTCCCATAGAGCCAGCCTGTTTTCCAGGATTTCCATGTTGGGGTGGTTGAGCCTACTGTAGATCAGCCCGGCAGATTCGCCGGCATGTGGATCTGTCAGCCCATATGCCAGTTCGAAGTATCGTTTACCCTCTTCTGCTGTACGAAATACAAAAGTCGATGTCTGAAAAATAGGCGCTTTCACAGCTCCTTCTGACCATGTCGGCTCGTATCCATATGACATCATTTCACTTTCAGGACTTCTCTTGTGTCTGTTCATTGTTTTGTTTTTTTTTGTTTTTGGCATTCCCTGTCTCGACTTACCATCTCCTGTCGTCGATGATAAGTCGAGACAGGTCGCTACATTTAGAGTCTGAAAACACCCATCTTGATGATCCCAAGCCTAGCTCTTTTGAGCGATATCTTCAAAAAAAAAATACTTACGTAGCTTTGGCTATGCTCGAATTTTTTTTTCTTCGACCTCACTCAAAATAACTTCGGCTTAGACCATCCGATAGTTATTTTCAGACTCTACAGGGCTCGCTGTTCGCTCGGTCTCATAGTCGCAACATAGGCTGCGACTATGAGACTTCCACTCTCTCATCGAGAGTGTCACCCTTCCGCATCGCTAATGCAGAGCAGCCTTCCTATGGTTATGTAAAGTTAATACTTTGGAATAATTTATCTAAGTTATGTTTAATATGGAGAAAAAATAACTAATAATATTGCGATAAGTAGATAAAATAACTATTTTTGACAAAAAATCTGCTATGCAAAAGAAAGAAATTCTAAGTCTAGATGCGACAGATGTGCGCATCCTTCAGTTAATACAGGCCAATGCTAAGCTGACGAATAAAGAAATAGCCTCCAGGGTAGATATGTCTATCACGCCTGTGTACGAGCGCATCCGTCGCTTAGAGGAGAAAGGCATCATAGCTGCGTATAGGGCAGAGCTGGATAGGGTTCACCTTGGCTATGAACTGATAGCCTTTTGTAATATCTCTTTGAAGGAACATAATAAGACATTTCTAGATCGATTCGAAGAGGAAGTCATGAAGCTAGATGAAGTCATTGAGTGTTATCACATCGCCGGATTGTTTGACTACTTGCTTAAGGTCGCTTTGAAAGATATGGTGGCCTATCACAATTTTATCATTGGCAAATTAGCGACGATTGACAATATCGGCAATGTGCAGAGCATGTTCGTGATGAATGAAATAAAGTCATTTCAAGGGTATAATATCCATTTATAGGATGAGAATGGCAGATTTTTTATGAGGGAAAAATCTGACTAAAATCAATGCCATAAGACAGAAGAATTCACACGCCCTTATATTCTAAATCTTACCTTTGCACCAAATTTTAGAAAGCGATATGGTTGTAGATAAAAAAGCTGACTTTGTACTGACAGAAGAAGATATGCGAACACTAGGTTATGCGGCGGTAGACGCTGTCGTAGACCACTTTGTTCACCAAGATGGTGCCAAACCTGTAGGCCAGATGCAGACGAGACAAGAGGTCAGTGAAAAACTGGACGATGCTATCCCCGAAAATGGTAAGCCGATTAATGACGTCATGCAATTTGTGATAGAGGAGGTCTTGAAGAAGAGCAATATTGTGAGCCATCCCAGGTCTTTTGCCTTTGTTCCTGGTCCTGCTAATTATGTCAGTGTCCTGGCTGATCATCTGGCTACAGGATTTAATATTTTCTCAGGCGGATGGATAGCATCTCCTTCAGCAGCTATGATAGAAATCACCACGATGAATTGGCTGCTAAAGCTCTTTGGGTTACCCGTCAAAAGTGGTGGCGGTATATTCACAAGTGGTGGCTCCATGGCCAATCTTACGGCGCTAGCCACTGCGCGAAATGTCAAGTGTGGAGATGACTTTTCAAAAGCGACCATCTACCTCAGTGATCAGGCGCATTCATCTAATGTGAAGGCCATCAGAGTTCTCGGCTTCAAGAAGGAACAGATACGGATCATCCCTACGGATATGGCATTCAAAATGGCCATTAATAAATTACAAAATGCTATTGCTAAAGATAGGTTAGAAGGTATGCAGCCTTTTTGCATCATAGCCTCAGCCGGCACAACCAATACAGGTACTGTAGACCCAATAGAAGAGCTGGCCACGATCGCTAGAAAAGAAGATATCTGGCTCCATATTGATGCAGCTTATGGAGGAGCAGCAATTCTGACACTTGCCGGCAAAAAGGTGATGAAGGGTATTGATAAAGCAGACTCGATCACTGTTGATCCACACAAATGGTTCTACCAAACCTATGAAATTGGATGTCTTCTGGTGCGCAATCATAAATGGCTAAGTGGTACCTTCACAGAAAAGCCGGAGTACCTTAGAGACATTGAAGGCAATAAGTCAGAAATAAATTTCTACGACCACGGTATAGAACTGACCAGACGATTCCGCGCATTGAAACTTTACATGAGTCTCAAAACATACGGACTGAGTACATTCAGACAAGCTGTACAATACAACCTGTCTCTAGCCGAGGAATTGGAGTCTTACCTCAGAAATAGTGATAAATGGGAGGTCGTCTCACCAGCTACATTAGCAATCATCAATTTTAGATACCATCCCATCAAAGAAGCTTTGTCAGAAGATAAACTTGATAGCATCAACCAGTCCATTGCAGACCGTATGATGGCATCCAAAGAGGCTCTGCTCGTTACAACTGTGCTCAATGGACAGATTGTACTAAGAATGTGCCTCATCAACCCCAGAACAACCATGCAAGACCTCAAGGAAACCATAAACCTGTGCGAAACCTATGCAAGACTATCCATCTGAAGCAAAAGGTCAATAATTGGCCAAGTGGTGCATGGCTCAGTGGTTCATGACCGACTGGTGCATGACTGAACGGTGCATGACTGAGTGGTGCGAAGCAATCAGATTGACTAAATGTCAATCTGATAACGAAGATGACTGAACGGTGCGCAGCAATTTGGTTGACTTAATGTCAAGCAAATAGTGATGGAACTGAGCCGCCCCCGGCTCAGCGTCGTCGTATTTTAATGAGAAGTCGCTAGAACGAGTAAACTAATAAATT
>SLDF01000278.1 GCA_007125435.1 Saprospiraceae bacterium | reverse complement strand
CGTTGATCGGATTCACATTGCCGGAGGATATGTCAGCGAGAATAATGATCCACGATGTAACAGGAAAGCTAGTGAAGTTAATAGAAGGTGACTTTGCAGCCGGAATGAACAACGTGATAGTTAAGAAGACAGAATTGCCGGCGACGGGAGTACTATACTACCAGTTAGAGGCAGGAGACTTCAGAGCAACGAAGAAGATGATCATCATCGAGTAATTGGTGAAATAAGATCATAGATCATAAAATTGTGTAAGCCCGTTACCTATTTGGTATCGGGCTTACTTTTTTTTGGTGATATTCAAAATAGTTTTGACTTTGATTAGTGTATACTACAGTCCGTGTTTACTATAGTGGCACCATGGTTGTTTATTTTGAAAAACTATGGAAGAAGGTCATAGCGTTTTTCACATCGAGTACACCTTTAATATAATTCCTAGATCACTTGCATTGATTTGTTGACTAGACCAACTGTTACTTCAGTTTATTTACTAGTCTCTATTCTAGTATATGTTGGAAATAGGATTAAAAACTGACGATAATCTCTCATGTCGTCTATTACTCATGATCTTCAATGAACATTTTTTATAAAAAATTTACAAAAAATATTCGATGAAGTATTATGAGAGACCTTTAGGCTGTATTGTTAACCGAAGTATCTGATATTAAAACATATTTAATATTAAATGTATAATATGCAATTAACTATAGTCTTAAACATTAAAAGAAGAAAATCTATGTTTATTTTACAATGACACCTATTATTTCTGAAGGTGTAGTATAATACTAAAACGTAATATGTTTAAGGTATTTTGCTTTGTTTGAATGAAATTCTTTGGTTTAAAAGCTAATATTGCAGAATAAAATTAATAATTTAGAGGCTCAATAAGTCCTTGACATACCATACAAACTAAAACTATAGATTATGATAAGAAATTTTACACTTCAAATGTCATCTTTAATTTGGCTTCTCCTGATATTTAGTACAGGCGCTTTAAATGCAAGTGAAACACACAACCATAACATAAACAAAGATTTTAATAGCTTTAAGTTTATAGATGGAAAGTTTGAATTCGAAGGTCTGACATCTCCGCAGACGATTTATATTTCTTGTCCAAACAATGTACATGTAAGCTGTTTACACTACACGGGAAATCCTTCGGACTATGGACATCCAACAGTTAACAATCCGTTTAACATACATTACACGATTGTAGAACATCCACCGGTGTTTAACACAAACTCTTGTGGGATAGGACAAATTACCAGATCGTGGACGATTACAAGTCAGTTTGGTACTTTCAATTGCACACAACAGATTAATGTATCCGGTGCCGGTTCTAGTTTTGGTGCACACCATATAACGTGGCCCCTGGATTATACTATTACAGATGGATGTCATCCAGACTTAGATCCTGATAATATTCCGCCACCCTTTAATAAGCCGACCTGGTCACATGTGCCTTGTACTATGATTGGTATAAGCTACAAAGATCATGTTTTCTTTTTTGATGGCCCTCCATATAGTGGTGATAGTGGTTGTAAGAAAATACTTCGTACATGGAAAGTGATGGACTGGTGTACGCATGTCCCTAATACTAATATTGGAATCTGGACGCATGTTCAAGTAATCAAAGTTATGGACAGCCATCCACCTTTCTTTACGCATTGTCCGCAAGATGTCACAGTCGGGACTTATGATAATAATTGTAATGGTGCATTTGTGAGTTTACCGAGGGCAATTGCTGCGGATAACTGTTCTAATAATGTCACGGTTACGAATAATTCACCTTTCTCGTATTCTAATGGAGGAGACGCTAGTGGTTTTTACCCATTAGGTACAACAACGGTAACTTTTACAGCCAATGATGGTTGTCAAAATTTTGCAACCTGTACTGTCAGGATTACGGTCAGAGACTTAAAAAAGCCGACCCCAATTTGTTACCATGGCTTAGCTACAACACTTATGCCGATGGGCGACGATGGTTTTGTACAATTATCGGGTAAAGTATTTGATGCAGGAAGTTATGATAATTGTACTCCACAACATTTATTACAATTTTCACTCTCGCCTAATTCATTTACATGTGAAGATAGAGGTGTACAGGAGGTTATAATGACTGTTACTGATCAGTCTGGCAATTCTGACTTTTGCATTACTTATGTACGAATACAAGATAATATGGGTGTATGCCCTCCGGATACCTCTGGAGGTTTGATTAGTGGATTGATTAAGTTCATGGGTGATGGAGCTATAGAAGGTGTTAGTGTTTATTCTAAAAAGGATAATGATACACCTGATGTCATAACTGATGAAAATGGTATGTACATGCTTGAGGATTTGTATGAAGGTCATGATTACCAAATACAGCCCAGTAAGCATACAAATCTTAGAGACGGTGTCTCAGTAGCAGATTTAGTGAGATTGCGAAGGCATATCATAGGTGACCAACGTTTGACTGACCCTTACCAGATTATAGCAGCTGATTTTAATATGGATGGGCAAGTCAGCTTGCAAGATTACTTACAATTAAGAATGGTACTTCTTCTTGGTATTGATGAGTTTCCGGGTATGCATTCGTGGCGCTTTATCGATAGAGATTATGAGTTTGAAAACCCTGAGTACCCTCTTGGTGAAGAGTTTACCGAGATCTATATGATAGAAGATCATACAAAAACTGATATGGAGGTCAATTTCATTGGTATTAAATTAGGAGACATAAACGGATCAATGCTTATTAACTCTGGTGACTTTGATGGATTGGCTTCAAGGTCAACAAATTCAGTAGATCTCAAGTTCGAAGACAGAATGCTTCAGCGTGGAGAGGAGGTAGCAATCAAACTATATACCAGTGACTTAACTACATTACACGGTATGCAAGCTGCCTTTAAGTTTGATCAGTTTTCTCTAGAGTTTAAAGGTCTCGGTGATGAGACTATGGAAGGTGTGACAGATGAAAACATTGGTTTGGTTAGGCTTGACGAGGGAATCCTTAGCTTTGTTTGGGATGATGTAGAAGGCACATCTATTGATGAAGAAACCGTTATCGCTGAATTAATATTTGAAAGTCAATCAAATGCGTTACTCTCTGATGTATGGGGTGACCTTGATGATTTTATCGAAGGTGTGGTTTTGGATGGAGATTTAAATGAATTTTCTATAAATCTGTCACCTATAGGTATTCTGGGAAGTACAGAAGATGGCATTAAGTTTGTCAGCAATAGTCCTAACCCGTTCTCTTCAGAATGTGTCATTGAGTTTACAGCTAACTCTTCTGAATTGATTACCTGTACCATCAATGATATTAATGGTCGTACTTTGAAACATTGGGAAATAGCACCAGTAGAAGGAAGAAATACTATCATCGTTGATGGTAGTTGGTTGCCGTCAGCTGGAGTGTATACTTACACTTTGACAAGCCAATCCGGTCAAGTGACCCGTAAACTGATTTATCAGTAAATTGGTTCTGTAAGTTTCATTACACAGATAATGAAGCTTCTATTTCAGATTAAATAAATGCAATACAAAGTTTGAAGTGATCAGAGTGAATAATTCTGATCACTTCTTTTTTATGTTGGTGGCTATATACAGGGTTTGATTGAGCTATGAATTATGATTGAATAATTTTATTTTTAGACACTTCTGGTTATAATTTTACTCAGGCTTTTTGAATTACACGTTATTGACTTGTCCCTATCCGTATAATTTGTACAAGACCAGAAAAAAATACATTTTAGAGCGGCCCCACTCATCTTCAACTCTAATAGAACTTCACCGTATACAGGTATTTTCAGGCAATAGATTATCCTCAAATGAACACAGCTTTTTTCTTGAGGAAATGGTGTTGTAAAATATTCAGCTGGCGATAGGTAAGTGGTAAAGGTCAAAGGTCCAAAAGTCTAAAGGTCGGAAAGTCGAAAGGTCTAAAGGTCTGAAGGCCGGAAAGTCGAAAGTCGCTGAGAGCCAATGTTTTTTTTGGTAGAACGTAGAATGTATTAGTTACCCTGTGCTCACTGTTTAATTCGCTGCGCTCATGTTTAACTCACTATCGTTCGCGTTTATAGCAGAGCTTCTGTCGAGAATTTTTCTGCAGCTTGTTAGCAAGGAGCTTTTATCCAAATAAGACTTGAAAGCTATCAGTCATCTTCAAGCCTAAACAGCGGAGAGCACGGAGTGCTTGTAGCGTAAACAGAAAACGGAGGCCATAGCCTACCGTTTGCATAAACAGCCGAAGTGAGGCGAATGCCAAACGAAGGCGTAAACAAAATACACCTAACTAGCAGCTTGCAGCTTGAAACTTGCAGCTAGATACTATATTCTGCGTGAGGGATAGCAGCGATATGAACAGGGCTGGCATAGATGGTAGAGCGTAGATGTGATGGCGACCAGCGGAAGCCGCTCACATCTACTGCGACACCCTATGCCAGCCCTGTGAATACAAGCG
>SLDF01000251.1 GCA_007125435.1 Saprospiraceae bacterium | reverse complement strand
ACGAATGCATTTCAAAATGTCGTTTTTTATGGTCATGCATTAGCGCTGCGTAGCTGTGCCGACCGAAGGAAGGCAGTCCGCAGGACCGAACGAATAGTGAGTAGCGTAGCATAGCGACCCGCCGACGACAGGAGAAGGGTGATGCCCAAAGCGACAAAATGAAACGGACTCGTGTATGAGGTGAAGACAGCTTTTCAACCCGAATCATGCATTATAGCATCTATTGTGGCTTCAAATATATAATTCGATTTTAAATGCTTAAATTTGTTCACACGACCAATATACAATAGATGAGTTCAAAGGAATATAAAGGTGGGGGACCGGAAGTCCCTATAGAATTTGGCAAATTAAAATTAAAAGCTGTAGATACCAAAAGTGCCGGCTTACCAGCCGTATGGTCTGCAGGTGTCAAAGTGGTAGAAAACATGACAGCCGGCAGTGCGGTAAAGACCCTTTTTAAGCTAAATCAGAAAGGGGGAATTGACTGTCCGGGATGTGCATGGCCCGATCCGGATGACGATCGTTCGGCACTGGGAGAATACTGCGAGAATGGCGTAAAAGCTATCGCAGAAGAGGCTATGCGTCGCCAAATAGATGCCGGCTTTTTCAGAAAACATACCGTGTCTCAACTCGCTGAATTGACTGACTATGAACTCGGCAAGCTTGGTCGTCTGGCAGAGCCCCTGGTCTTGCACGAAGGCAGCGATCACTATACATCCATTTCATGGTCAGAGGCCTTTCGATTGATCGCTCGTCACTTACACGAATTATCATCGCCGGATGAAGCTATCTTTTATACATCAGGACGCACGAGCAATGAAGCGGCATTTTTGTATCAATTGTTTGTCAGAGCCTATGGCACTAATAACCTTCCCGACTGCTCCAATATGTGTCATGAGTCTAGTGGAAAGGCGCTGTCCGAGACATTAGGCATAGGGAAAGGATCTGTCACGCTAAAAGACATGCACGAAGCGGAGGTCATCATCATCATGGGACAAAATCCCGGTACCAATCACCCACGGATGCTATCAGCGCTCGAAAAATGTAAGCGTAATGGCGGTAAGATCATCTCCGTCAACCCTCTGCCGGAGGCTGGATTGATCAACTTTACAGATCCGCAATCCCCACTGAAAATATTAAAAGGTGGAACGGATCTGACCGATGTATTCTTACAAATCAAGGTCAATGAAGATGTGGCCTTGCTAAAAGCGTGGCTTTGTCTATTGCTAAAAGCAGAAGAACAAAGGCCGGGCGAAGTATTTGACTGGTCATTTATCAAATCACACACTAAAGGCATCGACAGCCTCATCGAGCACCTCAAAACCCAGGACGCTGAGGCATTAATTGCTCAGACAGGGATACCTAAAGACCAAGTGTTAAAAGCCTTTGACCTGATCCTCAACCATAAAAAGATCATCATCTGCTGGGCTATGGGACTGACTCAGCACAAAAATGCTGTAGATAACATCAGGGAGCTGGTCAATTTGCTTCTGCTGAAGGGGAGCATAGGCAAGCCCGGTGCCGGCACCTGTCCGGTAAGAGGCCACAGCAATGTACAGGGCGATCGAACAATGGGCATCTGGGAAGAGCCCAAGCCGGAGTTTCTCGATGCACTGAAAGAAACATTTGACTTTGAACCACCGAGACAGCATGGCTTTGCTGTGGTAGATGCCATACAAGCCATGTACAATGGCAAGGGCAAGGTGTTTTTTGCAATGGGGGGCAACTTTCTCTCAGCGACGCCGGACACTTACTTCACCGCAGAGGCTATGAGACGCTGTGACCTCACAATACATGTCTCCACCAAGCTTAACCGCAGCCACCTCGTTCACGGTAAGACAGCCCTGATATTACCCTGTCTGGGCCGGACGGATATCGACATACAAAATGGCCAAGCTCAATTTGTCAGCGTAGAAAACAGTATGGGTGTAGTGCACAGTTCACAAGGCCAATTAAAACCTCCATCTCGTGTCCTGAAGAGTGAAGTCAGGATAATTGCTGAACTGGCAAAACAAGTACTGAAAGACAAGATAAATATAGACTGGGAAGAAATGGCTAATAATTATGACCTTATCCGTAGCAAGATAGAACAAGTGATTCCCGGGTTTGACCACTATAATGAACGCGTACGTCAGCCGGGAGGTTTTTATCTGCCCAATAGCGCACGAGAGCAATCATTCGACACTATAGATCAGAAAGCCTTATTCACGATCAATGAGCTGTCAGACCTTGATGTCGGCGAGGATGAATTGGTCATGATGACCATACGATCGCATGACCAATACAATACCACTATATACGGCATGGATGATCGCTACAGAGGCATATTGAATGAGCGCAGAGTTGTACTAATGAATGCACAGGACATTGAAAAATACCAATTGGCAGAAAAAGAACTGGTCAATGTCGTCTCCACATATGATGGCATCCGACGTGTCGCTGAAGGCTTTATCTCTTTGCCATACCCGATACCGCAGGGCAGCTGTGCTATGTACTTTCCCGAGGCCAACGTATTGGTTCCGGCAAAAGAATTCGCCAGAAAAAGCAAGACCCCTATATCCAAATCAGTCATTGTAAAAATTGAAAAAAGAAAATGAGATCACTTATCTACGCATTGAGCATACTGGTATTCTTCACTGCTTGTAAAGACACAACACCAAGTGATAAGCAAGAAGCATCCGAAGAGTCAACCACCATTGATTACAAGGAAAAAGGAAGGTCAATTACAGATGCCGCCTTCAGTCGATTAAGCCAAAACCTCATGAAAGCCATGCAAGAAGGCGGTGTTCCATATGCCGTAGATTATTGTCATGTAGAGGCCTATCCTATTACCGACTCAGTCTCCTCAGATTTTGAGGTATCGATCAGAAGGACTTCGGCTAAGTATAGGAACCCCGAAAATCAGCCTACCTCATTTGAAGCGGCTTTGATCAATCACTACGAAGCACAAAGTGGATCAAAGCAGATGCAGGACAGCCTAATTGTACTAGACGATGGTAGCCATGTCTATGCCCGGCCCATCTTACTGCAAGAGCCTTGCCTCAACTGCCATGGCACCGTAGGGCAGGAAGTAAAAGAAGAGCACTATGCACTGATCAAAGAGAAATACCCCGAAGATAAAGCTGTAGGCTATAGCGCAGGTGATTTCAGAGGACTTTGGATGGTCAGATTTTAACCCATATATCAATGAATCCAGACAATAAAGACTCTGTAAGTCTCAATAAATACATCAGCGCCACCGGCTTATGCTCCAGACGAGAGGCCGACAAGTTAATAGAAGCTGGCAAGGTCAAACTCAATGGACAGGTCGCCCAAAAAGGTAATCGTGTAACGGATAAAGATATCGTAGAGGTCAATGGAAACCGCCTTGACCACAATCAAAAACCGGAGCCCATTTATCTCGCACTGAATAAACCAACAGGCATCATCTGCACAACAGATCAACGGGTAAGAGATAACATTGTCGACTTTGTCAACCATAAAGAACGTATTTTCCCAATAGGCAGACTAGATGTGCCATCAGAAGGGCTAATACTCATGACCAATGACGGGAACATTGTAAACAAAATCCTCAGAGCCTCTAATCACCACGAAAAGGAATACATCGTCACCGTCAATAAACCGATTACCGGAAAATTCTTGAAACAAATGGCCTCAGGAGTCCCCATAATAGACACCGTCACCCGACCATGCCGTATAGAAAAACTCAATGCCAAAACCTTCAAAATCATATTGACACAAGGGCTAAATCGACAGATCAGAAGGATGTGCGCACATCTGGGATATGATGTCATTATGCTTAAAAGGGTAAGAATAATGAATATAATCCTGGGCAACCTGCCCACCGGTCAATGGAGATCTCTCAACGATAAAGAGTTAGTGATGCTGAAAAAGCTATTGAAGTCTTCAAAAAGTACCTATAAGCCAGGGGAGGAATAAAAGGGTCACTTATTATTTCTGGGGAGCCGACTTAAATTTGAGCCAAATAATTGAACAAAGTAAAGCTGAAACTAGTACCACCGCCCATGTTACAATCAAAATCCGACAAGGTGTTTGGACCAAAAATTATCTTCCAAGAATTCGGAGTATAACATAAAGAGCACTAAAGAAAATACAATAAGACAAAGTTAAGGTGTCTTTGTGGAAGCAAAAGCCCCTTTATAGTAAAGGAATATAGTAATTTTAGACAAATTACAGCTTTGGGCACTTTGTGTGATCCTTAGTACCCTTCGTGGTTTAAAAATAGATATCCTACGTAAATCACAACCACTAAAATCACTTGAGTAATACAGGCTAATTTATCACCTTCAAATCCACAAAACCAACGACCATTACGGGTCACTTATTATTTCTGGGGAGTAGGTCTTAAATTATACAGTTAAGAAAATAGATTTACAAACAGTATAAATCTATACTAGCTGCGTTTAATTTGGACTTTTGGCTGTTCTTCTCTTT
>SLDF01000076.1 GCA_007125435.1 Saprospiraceae bacterium | reverse complement strand
CTTTGGGCGTGCCCCCTTACTAGCGTGCGGGGTCGGGCTATTCGCTAGTATTCACAGGCCTATCATAGAGTGTCGCTGCTGTTTTGAGTGGCTTCCGTTCGGTCGCCCCTCCCTCCAGCGTTCCACTACCTATGCCAGACCTGTTCATATCACTTCTATCCCTCACGCAGTAAATCTGTTGTCAGTTGTCTGTTATCAGTTGTCGGTTGCTTGAAGATGCCTTCCTTTTTTCGTTGCTGGGACACCTGAGTCAAAAATCAAATAATTCTGCTAAATTATTCTGTTCTTCAGTTTTGATATGAGTCATGTAAGTTATCCATAATTTCCTATCCCCCTCACAAAGTCAAGAGCAAATAACTTACCTGTACCCAAACACCAAGCATAGCTATCCGTAATCATTCCATATTGTTGTTGCAAATGCACCAAAGATGTGCATAGATAGTAAGAAAATTAAGTAACTTCGTGAATGAGCCTTTATCTTGTATGTTTTGTTTTTGAAAGTCTATTAAATTTCATCATATGCCTATTATTAATGTCAATAACACGGATATCTATTACGAAATTCATGGGTCAGGAGATGAGACCATAGTTTTTTCTCACGGTTTGTTGTGGTCGCACAAGATGTTCCGGGCACAGGTAGAGGCACTTAAAGAGCGATACACTGTCATAGTATATGACCACAGAGGGCAAGGGCAGTCTGCTGTCTCTACAGGTGAAATCGACCTGGAGATACTTACGACAGACGCCAGACTACTCATAGAATCTCTGACCGATGGGCCTGTGCATTTTGCGGGATTGTCAATGGGTGGATTCATAGGTATGCGTCTTGCGGCCAGATACCACGACCTGATCAAGAGTCTTATCCTTATCGAGACTTCTGCTCAGCCTGAACCCAAAGAGAACCTTCCTAAATATAAGACGCTCAATGCCATAGTTAGGCTACTTGGTGTATGGCCGGTCGCCGGCAAAGTCATGCCCATCATGTTTAGCCAATCATGGCTCAATGATCCCTCTAAAAAACAAGAACAGCAATACTGGCTCAATGAACTCAAATCCAACAAGAAATCCATTACAAAATCAGTAGAAGCCATCATCTATAGAGAAGGTGTAGAAGACGAACTCGAAAACATCAACTGCCCTACACTCATCACGGTGGGAGATGAAGACGTAGCCACCACACCTGAAAAAGCAGATTATATCCATCAGAACATAAAGCACTCTAAACTTGTCACAATTGCTAAAGCCGGGCATAGCTCTAGCGTTGAGCAGCCAGAAGCAGTTAATACTGCTATATTGGACTTTCTTTCTGCTCTTTGACCCTATCTCATTCACTATAGACATATTCGTCTGTTTCTATATCATGTATCATGGTGAGCCGACTTCTAAAAGGCTTTTATCTATTGCCCAGCATCAGTGAT
Organism: Saprospiraceae bacterium; assembly: GCA_007125435.1. Lineage (GTDB taxonomy): Bacteria > Bacteroidota > Bacteroidia > Chitinophagales > Saprospiraceae > SLDF01. Next base: position 3,058 of record SLDF01000076.1, on the reverse strand, counting down.
GTGAAAGGGTGGCGACAGCAGGACGAGATTGATGCCAAAAGTGACAAAGTCTAATACACCTGTGCCATACTATATTATTTTTTAATATTCACCTTAGTAATATTTGGTGATTCGATCAATTAGCTGTAGATTGAAGAGATGCATTTCAAAATGTCGTTTTTACACTTGCCTCGCATCAGCGCTGTGGAGTGGGTGGCGAAGCGAATGCGAAGCCAGACTCGATGTAGCCTTAGCGAAATCGAGGCCGAGCGAATAGCGAGCCCCGAAACGAGTCTAAAAATAGCCGTCGTATGATCTAAGTATCAGGTATTTTGAGAGAGATCGAAGAAATAAAATATGCACCTAGCCCAAGCTAAGTAAGTATTTTTTTTTCGAAGATATCGCTCAAAAGAGCAAGATTTGGGATCATTAAGATGGCTGTTTTCAGACCCCAAAAAGCGACCTGAGGACGATAGGACGAGGGTGATGCCCAATGCGACAAATTGAAATACACGCGATTAAAGTGAATTATATTTATTTAAACTAAAATAGAAGATTTTATGGCTAAATGCTTTGCATTATTGGGCTGGAGTTTGCCCGTTATCGAAAGTATGCAAAAACTCAATAAACCTTATGTTGTGGTTTCCCTTCCTGATTTTGAGGCTTATGCTCAAGAAAATGATATTCCATTTGTTGCATACCAGTTTAATGAATGGAGTGATACATCCAACTCGCTTGACCTTCATGAAAAATTGAAGCCTTGGGGTGTAGATGTGGCAGTTCCATTATTCGAAGAAACGGTAGAGTGGGCCGGTGCGCTCAATTCAATCTACCGAGGAGACCCCAGAGTGCTAAATCGCGCGTTCCTATTTAGAAACAAAGCTATGATGAAGAGGAAGGCTTTAATTGGTGGCCTTAGAGTAGGCTTGTTTGAAGAGGTATATAATAAAGAGGGCGTCAAAAACTTCATGAAAAGATTGAATGAAGCTAATTTGCAAATAGACGGCGAGGAGGATAGTTGGGTCCACATCAAGCCATTTGCTGCTGCCGGCACGGTCGGTCATAGACTATTGAGGTCAATGTCCGATATCGACGAGAAATGTGAGGATGATGATTTTCCTTGTCTGGCTGAGAGTCACCTGCCCGGACAAGAGTTTTCATGTGAGGCCTTCGTTCACGGTGGGAAGATCCGTTTTCTTAATATTACAGAATACGTCAAGCTCGGATACTCAAATTTTATCCCGGAAGGCCATTACCTTCATGAGAAAAGACCAATGATCCTCAAGCATATGCAGAAGCTTGTAGACATCTTTGGCATAGAATACGGAATGATACACCCAGAGTGGTTCCTGACTGAAAATGATGAGCTAAGTTTTGGTGAAGTGGCTTGCCGTATCCCCGGCGGACACATTCTCGAACTGGCTGGAAAGGCGTATGACTTCGATGCACTTGGCGCATTCGTCCTTTGTCATGACCCTTCGCTGAGTGAAGAGGAACTCCGGGAAATACTTCCTCCCCTGGATGCCAGACCTAAGAATTTTTATGGCAATGTCATGATATATCCGAATAAAACTCAAATCTCTAAACTGGAAATTCCCGAAGAGCTTAAAGAGGAGCCGTACTTTTTGGATCATAACCTGGTACCACCGATTAGCTCTCAAAAGATTAATTCCAGAGAGGGTTTTGGTAATCATTTCGGTACATTGAATTTCAAAGGTGAGGACCCGGACCGGATGACCGAGTTGCTTCTGCATTATGAACATGTGGACTTTTACCATTAAAATTTTGGGCTCAATTAATTGACACTACATCTTGGTTTTCATGAAGTGAATGTTCAAACTTGTTTTATTAGTTCACGTTGGATACTTTATGCTTGAGTGTATAATTTGGCTTTGTATGGGCTGGAGAGTGAATAATTGATTTTATACTTTTGTAATCATTAAAACAGATTGATGGTAGAAACGAATATTGTGGAGGAGTTAATGAGTAGATTTGAGGAAGCATTAGACGAGTTTATGGAGGCAGGGCCGCTCACTAGACCATCTAAAGCTACTCGCCTGACCAGTCAGATAGATATACTCATCGAGACGAAGGAAGGCTTAGTTTTGCTTTATAAACATATTGACAGTTTGGTAGAGAATGGGATATTGGACGATAGCCCATGGAGTGATCCGTCAAAACTTCAACCATCCCTTGTCAGCGGTACGATAAAAAGTGGTCATCCCAATCAAACCATAGAGTGCATAAGCGAACTTAGGATGCTTGCCATCTATGAAAACCACATCCGGTATGATCATTTTACTTCAGAAGATGCTGAGTCTTTTCTTCAGGAAGTCATGATGCTCAATCTGGAGTTTGTATTTGGAGATCCTTTAGAAGCTACCAGACAAATCATGTCCCAGAAAGACATGCAGAAAGCCTTCAACCTCTTTGCATTTATATCTGAAAAGATAGACCTGAACGGCGTAAAAGTCAAGCTTCTAGATGAGTTGACATTGCTTTGCGCTCAAAGGTCAGTCGTAACAGAAAAGCAACGAAGTCTCATCAAATTGATTAAAGACAAGATCGACTTCAACCTCAGCGATGAGGTTGATAAGCAATTGTACACATTTGTACAGGCAATCTATGAGCCAACGATGGGGTCAAAAGACAGGACAGTGAGCCAATATAAAGCTCACCTCAAAACTTTGTCAGATAGCGACTTGCGAAAGGAAGCAGAAACCATGGGAAAGGCTATGAGTCGCTATGGCCTCGTCAGTCAATATCAGGCGGCGTTATTGCTCCATTTGGTCGGGGATCAAAAGCGAGACGAAGTGCCACTGTGTCTGGGGCTAAATTCTGCAGGATTGGCTAAATGGTTTGAAGAAGAAGAACTGGTATCTGACCTCATACTTAGGGTTGTTCATCCACATAACGCACAGTGTATATATGGCTTGTCGAAAATGCTGGAAAGTGGTGTAATATCGAGAGATGCCGTAAAGTCTGGTTTGATAAATCTGCTGACCATCCGTATTCATCCGAAAGTTTCTGATCGGATATTGAAGTCCTCCGGCAACCCAAGTAAATCAGTATCGGCAAG
>SLDF01000236.1 GCA_007125435.1 Saprospiraceae bacterium | reverse complement strand
TAGAAATTACGCTTATAAATAAGTACTTTTTCTATATGCTTACCTACTCTGAGTTATTTATTCTACTATTAATTCTACGCTTAATTAGTGGCAGAGAAATAACTATATACTTCCCGGTTGAAGTGCTTGCAATAAATATATCAATTATTTTATTTGTCATTTTACCATTAGGAGGATATAAAGGTTTATTAAGCAAGTTTAGAGATAACTTTGGTTAAGTAATTATTAAGTAAAAGGGGAGAGTTTGGTCTCTCCCCTAATATTTATCGATTTATTTGCATGATCAGTGAAATCAAACAACATTATAGGTGTTCCAATTAATCATGCGGCTCAATTTTCATCATTCAGGGTTCGATGATTTATTTATAGAAAATGTAGTGTAAATTGTTCCATGAATTACTACATAATATACTATATGAGAATGTCTTCGAAAATAAAAAGAGGATTGAATTAAGGAATTAAGAAAGATATTAGAAATATCATTGCTTTAGAAATTAAATAAGACAGCTATTAACTCTATATGACAAATAGGGGGTCACTTATTATTTCTGGGGACTAGTGTTAAATTTGGGCAAAAAAAATGGATACAGAACTACTCAGATTGATATTACCAGAAGTATTGATTTCAAACTTTGATATTGTAAAAATAGAGCTACTAGGAGACGTAGCTACCAAGCAGATGAAATATGAGATTTACCTAGATGAATGCAATAAATTAATAAGACCTGATCTATCTGATGATTACGAGTCGAAGGGGTTTTTACAGCCAAAGCGTATACAAGATTTTCCAATACGGGGTAAGGCTGTGTATTTAAACATTCGATTTCGCAGGTGGCGGCATAAAGAATATACAGAAAAGATTATCAGGAACGAATACGATTTAACATCTGATGGATCCAAATTGACAAAGGAGCTATCAGATTTTTTAAAAGGTACAGGTAGATACGAGGCCAGATACGATCAGTAATATATCAAGTTACTATGGAGTAAAAGCAAGCACATTAAACAAGAACTATAAAAAATATACAAGTGGTTTCTCAACCTGGGATCAGCTTAGTCACTGTGATGAATACATGTTGTTTAGGGAGAATCTGGGTCCATATTTGAGCATAGATGAGGTGGCATTAAGTAAGGGGGAGTTGTACACCTTCGTGACCAATAAAAGCGGTAGAGGCCGCAAAAACACAATTATTGCCTGTATTAAAGGGACTCGCTCAGAGGATATCACAAGGGTACTAGATATGCTGACAAAGGAGGAGAAAGATCAGGTATTAGAAGTCACCATGGATTTAGCCAAGAACATGGAAAGTGCAGTCAAAACAAGCCTGCCGAAGGCCAATATAGTATCAGACAGATTTCATGTTATCAAGCTAGCAATAGAGGCTATACAGCGAATAAGAATAGATTATAGATGGGAAGAATTAGAAATAGAAAATGATGCTATTTTCAAAGCTAAACAAGCCGGAAAGAAGTACAGCCCGATCGTACTACCAAATGGAGACACACCTAAGCAATTACTGGCTAGGAGCAAGTATTTAATCACAAAAAAGCCAAATGAATGGACCCAGAATCAAAATGAAAGAGCCGATATTTTGTTTGATCGTTACCTAGAGATAAAAGAAGCTTATTTGCATGCACTACTCTTTAGATCTATATATGAGCAGAAAGATGCAACAAAAGCCTCGTACCTGTTCGATATGTGGATAGACAAAACATTTGATGAAAAACATGGCTATTTCTATACCGTAGCAAACACAGTCCAGTCTAACTTCAAAAACATACTGAACTTCTTTATAACTAGAAATACTAATGCCAATGCAGAATCATTTAACTCAAAAATAAAACTCTTTAGAAGCAACCTAAGAGGTGTTTGTGATACCAAATTCTTCCTCTTTAGACTAGCCAATTTATTCGCCTAGTCCCCAGAAAAAAGAAGTGATCCTAAAAAGTATTTGCAATGAAGTATTTATTAAATTTCACGTTTCTCGCTTTACTATTATCTTTACTAGGGTCGTGCAACAAAGAACAAAGCTTAAACATTCAAGATCATACACCTAAAGAGCAATATGATCAAAATTTAATGTCTTTGCCCTCAATGAACTATGACAGCCTTTTCGTTCAAACGCTAGAGGCTTTAATCATTAGATATGAATTAATTAAAACTGATTTGAATGATTCATTAGATAATCACTTAGCAGCAATAAATGAATTAACATATTTAGAGGCTTCATCCTATTTTGACAGCATTGGAGTTTCTAATGCAACACAACTCATCGCATTAATAGAGACTGCAGAAGATTATGAAGAGCAAATTTTAAGTATGCATGATTGGGAATATATTGAAGACCTTATAAGCAATATAGAAGGAGCGGATCATGAAATTGCCGGCAGACCATTTTGGGGAGTAAGCGATACAGATTGTGAAATGACTGGTGATATTGTGGGTGGTTTTAGCGACTCCCCTTGTTTCCAGAATGAAAGATGTAAAAAATATCGATTTTGGATACATTGGGGTGGTTACCATAACGAATTGGTGAGGGTTCCGTGCCCTTAAACTAAATTTATAAAAAGGAGCATATTTTGTTAGGTAGTAAAATATGCTCCAAACTTTATCTAATGAAATATAATATGATCAGAACAGCATTATTAATCATAGTATTGCAATATGCAAATATTAGTTGGTCACAATCTAAAACATTCATTCGTTGTCAAAAGACGAATGAGCCTATACCTTATGCTTCCTTGTCTTGGAATAATGGAAAAATGGGTTTGGTAGCTAATGAAAATGGAGAAATTATTTTGGAGTCTGTTCCTCAAGAGTTTTTAGTTAGCGCACTTGGATATAAAGACTCAATATACATTATCGGGAAAGACAAGTTAAACAAAGACGCTTTATTATTAGCGCCAACAGGTTTAACTCTTCCCGAATTAACAATAAAACCATCGAAGACAAAAAAAAGGACAATAGCATTAAAGAGTAAGAATAAGTCAGGTTTAAAATCATATGCTGATTACAAGTCTGCTCTTGGTTCGAGTGTTAAAGTAAAGAAGACATCTGAAATAATAGGTGTAAAATTTTTCATCGAGAGAGCTGGGTCAATCCATCCCCACAAAATAAGATTGAGAATATTAAAATTCGATGAAGAAATGTACCCTTCATATGACATTTTAAATGAATTTGTTGAGCTTAAGCCCCACAAAAAAGGCTGGGTATATTTAGATTTGGAAAAGTTTAGTTTAATTATTGATTCGGGCTACTATTTATTTGCACTAGAGTGGTTGATAATTGATGAATTTAAAAAGAGTGAAATGCGGCAGATCTATAATGAGGCTAAAGATGTACTTAGCATAAGAACATATATCTCTAGTTTATCATACGACCCTAATATTTGGCAGAAAAAAGGTGATTACCCTTGGAAGTTAATGAGTGACGGAATCAACATTAATCCTTTCGCACCTTGGATGAAAGTAGAAATACTTGAGTATCAATAAAAATAACCAAGTATTAAGATTATGACAAACTCCTTCTACCATACGATAACACCACCTAAGACGCCACCCCCTGCCAAAGAGGCCGACCCCCAAGGGCTGACCCGCGAAGAGGCAGGGGGCGTCGCTTAGGTTAGACGTTATTGAAGATAAATGAAACTCATACACCGAAAGTACCGACATCCACCAAAAGCCCGAAGTCAAAACGGACGAGATCAAGATAGACGTTTTGGGGTGAAGGATGGGGGGAAGAGTAGGATGGATGAGGGGATTTGTTGGAGATAGCGGGAGGTATTCTCCAGATGGTAAGCTACCTTATAGCTACAAAATCAGCCAAATGAAAAAAAGAATCACATTTTTAATGCTAACATGCATCTTCATCCTTAACTTGCCTCTGCATGCTCAGGTTTACACAAGAATTCTAAGTGACAATGAAAAAATATCGGATTTTATTCCTTTTGTCCTTGATGATTTTACAGAATACTACCCTCAGCCTGACATTGACTTCAATAGAGTACTAGAGCAAGATAGAAAAGAAGGAAACACATTATATCGTGTATCAGTTAAAGTAGACCAAAACTATACAATTGAAGATGGGTTTTGGGCGGAATACAGCGAGGTTTTGATATGGCAAATTGGATTTTCAGCACCGAATTCGAGTTCGCTTAACTTTCTATTGACAGATCTAAGTATACCAGATGATTCAGAAATGTACATGATATCTAAAGATAATAAGATAATACATGGGCCCATACTGACAGAACACATTTACGATGGTGCTTATTCTTCTGACATTATTGAAGCAACTGATGTAAGGATAGTCGTAAAAACCAGTCTAAGTTCTTATCATGATTTTCGTATAAATGTTAAAAGAGTATGCCAAGGTGTAATTTACCCCGAGTATTTAAAAACTTTTGGTAGCAGTGCAGCTTGCAATTTTGACATTAATTGTAGTCCAGAAGGCGATGCTTGGCAGCTTGAAAAAGATGCT